>JAJRXB010000395.1 GCA_024276515.1 Chloroflexota bacterium | reverse complement strand
CGTATGGCGCGGATCATCGCCAGGGCGTCTGGGGCTTCTAGCAGTTCCGGGTGGTCGCGCAGGTAGCCGCGGACCACGTAGAAAACGATCCCCAATGCGACGGCCCAGAAAAGAAGCGAGCGCAATATCTCGAACCAGTCGGGGAGGGTACCGCCCGGCGGTTGTGCGAGGAGGGGGGGTGAAAGTCTGGCGTGGGGAGAAGGGACCGGCTGGCCGAACAGTTTGGACACCAGCCAGCTCAGGGGGAACAGGATGAGCAAGAAGAGCAATCCGGCGATGAACGAGAAGACGAGGGCCAGGATGCCGAGGATCAGACCTGCTACCTCCAGCAACCCCATTGTGTACCGGGTAGGCAGCAGAAAAGCCAAAAATGCCGCCAGACCGATGAGGGCCAGACTGTAGCGCACCCAGCGACCGGGGAGATCCTCGGCGACTTTGATCCCCTGGGCCTGCCACCGCTTGCGCAGCGTGACAAACCGCACCTGCCCCAGCATCACCAGCCCCAGCAGAAAGTAAACCAGCACGTTGAGCACCAATCCCGGCACCGAGGGGCGACGCAGATTCAGCAGTTGGGCGATCCCAATCCGGGTCAGGCCGGTGGCGATCAGCAGTATCGCGCCACCCCAAAAGAAACGGTCGGTGAGGCTGTGCATCGGTGGGATGTAGTAGCGATGGCGTTCGGGGGGTTCGTCGAGGCGTTCCAGATCGTATACGGTTTGGGTGGCAGCGTGCCAGGAGAAAACCGCCAGGATGAAGGCGGTCGTGGTCTCCAGGTCAACGACGTTGGACATCTGGCGCGGCCAGGTTTGGAGGTCCGCCAGCACGTCGGCCCAACTGTCGCCTATGTAGCTGCCGATTCTGAGCAAGAGAAAGAACAACACAAGTTCGATGGCCCGGAAGCGCAACCGGTCGGCGCCGCGCAGTTGTCTGGCCCGGATCAGCCGATACGAATAGTTGGCCTCCACGGCTGCCAGCACACAGCCCATGATGAGGAAAGTCGCATTCCAGGTGGGGGAGAAGAGACGGACCAATTCTACCAGCGACAGGGCGATGCAGCCGAACATCACGCCGATGACCAGCGGGCGAAACAGATATTCAAGCCACAGACTCCGCTTCATCGCCACGTCTCCAGGTCGTGCTCGTGCCACACCCGATGGACTGGCACGCCGAGCACGTTGGCCCATTCCTGCCACCTGGCCGATGGCCGGCCCGGCTGCACCAGAATCAACGCCACGGCAAACCCGGCCCGCCGCAAATAGACCAGGACGTCGAACATTGCTTCGCTTTCGCGGCCGGTGATGATCGCCAGTGTGCCCCCCCACGACAGATTCACGGTCTCCCGGCGCAACAACTCCACGAACGGTGCTGCCGACGTAACCTGCACCCGGGCCAGCACTTCCAGCAAGCTCATCAAGTGGGCGCGCTCCGAGCGCGGAGGCAGAAAGAAGCGAGTCCGGTCGTCCAGTAGCGGGTCTCGCGCTTCGGTGGTCAATCCTACCGGCAGCCCCTCTTCGACGACGACGTGGCTGGCGATGGAGGCCGCAGCAACGATGGCCAGTTCGGTGGCCGTGTATCGCTGACCGCGTTCGTAATCTTCCTGGTTCAGGTCAAGGCAGATGAGGGTTTCGCGGGCGATGGCCGGCTGGTAGTTTTTCACCAGCAACCGTCCGGCGCTGGCGGTTGCCGTCCAGTGGATGCGGCGGGGGGAGTCGCCCGGCTGGTAGTCGCGCACGCCCATCACCCGGGCCGGATCTTCGAACAGGGGGGATGGGGCCGGCAGCGCCACCAGGGGGGAGTGCGTGGGCAGGCCCAATTGCTGGAGGGGAACCACGCGCGGGTAAACGGTGAGGTGGTCTGGCTCCGTCCGCGCCAGGCTGCGACGTTCGATGCCCAGCAGGTCGCCGGTCTGGACGATCAGGGGGCCGATGGGGTAGTAGCCCCGCCGGCGACAACTGAGCGTGTAGCGCAAATGCCGTCGCTCGCGGGGGCCCAGGCTGATGACCTGCCGATGGAAGGGGGGCGCGATGAGTTGCACCGGCAGTGTCTCGTTTATTTCCAGCCAGGGGATGGGCAGCCAGCGGGCGTTGTGCACCGTTACGTCCACCGTCACCCGGTCACCGAAGAAGGCGTGATCCACGAAACGCCGCTGCACGCGCAGACCTTCCACTGTGCGCCGTGCCCAAAGGCGCGACAGCAGGTAAACGGCGAAGAAGAGGTAGACGATGGTGAAGAAGAAGTCTATGCGCAGGAAGGCAGCGATGAGGAACAGGCCCAGCAAAAAAGGCACAAATTTATGCATGTCATCAACGAACCGGCGGTCACGCTTTCAGGTCCCCGAGGTCCAGATCGGTGCGCTCCAGAATCTCGGCCAGGATGCTCTGGGCGGTGCGCCCGCGCAACTGGCTCTCCGGCTTGACGATCAAGCGGTGAGTCAGGGTGAGGGGGACCAACGTCTTCACGTCGTCGGGGACAACGTAGTCACGCCCGCGCAGCGCGGCCAGCGCCTGGGCGGTCTTGTAAAGGGCCAGCGACCCGCGAGGGCTGGCTCCCAGCGTCACGTCCGGGTGAGAGCGAGTGGCACGCACGATGGCCAGGATGTATCGCTCCAGCGACTCGTCCACGTGCACGTCGCTGACGACGTCGTGCAGGTTCAGCAGGTCGGCCCCATCTACCACCTGCTCTACCGTCTCAATGGGATGTCGTTTTCTGAGATTGCGCAGAATCTGAGCTTCGTCGTTTGCTTCTGGATAGCCCAGCGATAGACGTATGAGGAATCGGTCGAGTTGGGCTTCGGGCAGGGGAAAGGTGCCTTCGTATTCGATGGGATTCTGGGTGGCCAGCACCAGGAACGGGGCCGGCAGCGGGCGTGTGACACCGTCCACCGTGACCTGCCGCTCCTGCATCGCTTCCAGCAGCGCGGCCTGGGTGCGGGGTGTGGCCCGGTTGATCTCGTCGGCCAGCAGGATGTGCACGAAGACAGGGCCGGGTCGGAAGTCAAACTGGCCGGTCTGCTGGTTGAACACGCTCACGCCGGTGATGTCGTTGGGCAGCAGGTCGGGCGTGCATTGCAGCCGTTTGAAGCTGATGCCCATGCTGGCCGCCGTGGCCCGAGCCAGCATCGTCTTGCCGGTGCCGGGCACGTCTTCGATGAGCACGTGTCCCTGGCAGAGCAGGGCCACCATCAGCAACTCAATCTGGTGTCGTTTGCCGACGATGACCGTCTCGACGTTGCGGACGACGCGGTCGGCAAACTGGGTGACGGGAGTCGTAACCATGCCCACGAGTTCTCCTGGTTCAAGTATACTATAACCTGACGCCAAAGACAACGGAGGCGACTCTTTTAAGGAATCTTTAATCTTGCTTTAATGTCGGTGTGCTACACTTCACGTTTGGTTATGTGAAGGGAGAGCTCTGCACAATGGGGTTGTTCCCTTTTAAGCGACAACCAAGTGACCGGCACTTGATACTACAACCGCACTTCCCCTTTTGAGGGGGCAGAAGGTGACTGTCACCTGCAAAGATAGTCGGAATTCGCGACCATCGTCTGGCACGACGTGGGCGACTCTTTACCTACGGCCCTACAGGTGACAGTCACCTGGGGCATTTACGGTTGTAGTATTAAACTCTTTTTGCCACAACGATGCCAGAAATGGCGACAAAAGTGCCGGTCACTTTATTCAGGAACAACTCTAATGGCTACGGAGAGGGGACCGATATGATCGAGGCCAAAGAACTTGTCAAAACTTATGGCAGCTTCACCGCGCTCGACAGCGTCAGCTTCCGTGTGCAGAAGGGGGAAGTGTTGGGCTTTCTCGGTCCCAACGGCGCGGGCAAAACCACTACGATGCG
>JAJRXB010000394.1 GCA_024276515.1 Chloroflexota bacterium | reverse complement strand
GCGTGTGCAGTTTGCTCATGGGGCACCTCCCTGTGAGCGATCATCCACGGCCGCCGCCGCCAGCCCCACCGGAAAGGCCAGGCCATAGCGATAGACGCGGTGCGCGGTGAAGGCCTCGGGCGTGGCGTCGGCCAGTGTGCCGTAAACCTCCCGCCCGGGCAAGGTGTGGAGCACGGCCCCCTCACCCACCATGCGCACCATCTTGCGGCGCAGACTGCTGTCCTCCGGCGAACTCATCCACCCGCGCCGCAGCAACAGGCTGTACGAAGCGGCCCGGCCCAGCACCCCGCCATCCGGCTGCAGCTCGTCAGGCTGGGGATAGTAGAGGGCCAGGGTGGTGAAGCAGGGAGCCCCGCTCACGACGGGCAGGGTCGGCTTGGCGCTTTCGACTGCCAACTCGAATTGCCCGTAGCCGGCGCTGCGCTCGCCGCCGATACCGCTATCGCCCAACGCGCGCAGCCCCGCCTCCACCCGCTGCCGCATCTCGCCGTCTGCGTTCAGCCACTCGATCAGGAAATACAGGCCAGCCCCCGGCTCTCCATCACTGCCCTGGCCCCGGTTGAAAACCAGGCGTCCGGTCAGATAGTAAGCCGACGCGGAGCCACGGCGGTCCACGCTCACCCGGGGGGATTCCTCCGTCTGCCAAAAGCACGTTCGTCCCCGGTAGTCGCGGAAGTGCTGCACCCGGTCGTACTCGTGCCGGGATAGCCAGGCCCCCTGGATGAAGAACTTCGCCGCTTCCGCATCGTTCGCCGGCAACACCCGCTCGTCCAGCGCCCGGCCGGCGGCCAGATAGTCGAAGACCTGCGGCGACACGTAGGCGGCCTTGGCCTTCTTGCGCAGTCGCAGCTCGGTCTCCAGGTCGGGCCATCGGGGACGGACCAGCGGCCGGGGCAGGAAGAACACCTCCCCCACGAAAGGGAAGAGTGACGTCAGCCGGAAGGGAGGCACCGCGTCGTGCCTCACCGTGGGGAAAGCGGGCAGGAACGTTTTCTCCAGCCATGCGGGGCCATACAGCTCCCGCAGCGCCAGGCACAACGCGGCAAAGACACTGTCGGCGTGCAGGGCGATAGCGGTGGCCTCCATCCCCACACCGCGCTCCCCGAAGTGGAAGGGCCCGCGTGGCCACAGTCTGTAGCGGACGATCTCGCTCACGCTACCCTCCTTTCAGGATACGGGGATGATCCCCTGGACCCAGGTTTTCAAGGCCGCCAGCCTGGTCAGGATCTCGCTCACTGGCCGATCCCGGCCGGCTGCCCATTCTTCCTCCTGGCCATAGTTCTCGCGTCCCCGGGCGGTGATGCGCAGGTTAGTGAAACGCACTTTGCCCCCACCCCGGGAACCCAACCCGCCCAGGTAATCATCCTCCAGCAGTTGCATGGCCTCCAGCACCCGGGGCAGGTGTCCCAGTCCGGCCTCGTCGTAGATGCTGTAGACCATTTCGAAGTCGCTGAAGACGGCGCCGGCCGGCACACGTTCGATCTGGCGGGGGACGGCGGCCGAGGTCACCCGGTCAATGGTCGCCTCCCACTTGATCTCGCTGTAGGGGAGATCGGTCTTGGCCTTTTCCAGGAGCCGGGCGCTCTCCTTGCTCAGGAAGACGTCGCGCACGATGAGGCTGGTGGGATGGGGTACCGGCTCGTCTCCCGTCACGCCGAAGATGGGGCACACCGGGCACTCGTTGAAGTGCCGGTGGAACGCCTCCACTTTTTTCTGGAACTCGTTGCCATTGAGCTTGCGGATTTCATCGGTGCGCAAACCCAACTGACAGGTGTGAATGTAGACCTCTTTGCCCCGCATACGCGAGATGGAAAAGGTTTGGGGCAGACCGTTCAGCTTCTCGCTCAGCGAACGCATCTTGCCCCGCAGCGAAGAACCGGGAATGTAGGGGCGATTGGTGATCGGGTCGCGGATGATGGGCGAGTCTACACCGCCGATGGTCAGCGTGCCCTCGCCGCCGCCGATGTGCAATCCGGTGGTGGCTTCGACGTCTCCCCGGATAAATACCCGGCCCCACAGGTCTACCTGGCGATCGTTTTGAGATGGCATCGTTCAACCTCCTTTTTTTACCTGCCACCGGCCTCGGTGTGATAGGCCAGGATGGCTTCGAACAGATCCACGAATCGGCCAAAGCGCACGAGTTGCTCCTCCGGGTCACCGGTTTCTGCGACCGTCTTGATGGCGTCGGTCAGGACCTTTTGCAAAGGTTTGACCGGTTTACTGCGGGCCGCCTGATAGGCCAGCTTGGGTTGCAACAACAGCAGGCGACGCAGCGAAATCCCTGAATCGTCCGCTGACTGCCACGAGGCCTCGATCTCGCGCACCGTACCGAAGACGTTGCGGATCTGTGCTTTGGTCAGTTGGTTTTTCGCTAACTCTTTACCAAAGCGATCAGCCTCGGAAACCAATGTTTTGGCGTCATTGGTCCGAATGATTCGTTGCACGGTATTGGTGGCGATGGGCGTCGCCCCCCCACCGCCATGAGCTTGTGCTGTCATGATCCTTCACCTCCACGTGTCATATACTCGGCCCAGCGGGTGACCAGGCCCAACGTGCCGATTTTACCACCCAAAATGACGTCTTGAATCGCCTCCAGTTCCGTCCGGGCTTTGGGGTGCTGGACTTTGAACCGGGTCAGTGCATAAGCCTGCAACCACATCCACGGACCAAAGTAAGGGTACGTCCGCGTGGCCCGGCCACTCTCCCGGTCCTTCAGCCAGCGACCGTAGATGCTGCGCAGAAGCGTGATCACTCTGCGGGGCACACCGTTCTTCACCAGGCCGATCAGCTTCTCGACGGTATCTTGCACCTCGGCAAACTCCTCCCAGCAATAAGTCTCCTCCAGGAAGGTGATACCGTCTTTGACCAGTTGGCCCTGTTCGTCGCGCCGCTTTTTGGCCCCCTGTTCCAGTGCCTCCCCCGCCCGCTCGGCAGCCCGGTAGATGGGGAACTTGGCCCCCTCCACGCTGATGCCGGCCGATATGCCCAGGGCAGGATGTCCCCCGGTGTAGGCGTGGAACTCCTGGCGGATGTGCCGGGCCAGCAGGGGCACGCGATCCCAGGTGCCCACGACGAAGAGGTCATCGCCACCGGCATAGATGGTGTAGAACAGCTCCTGCCTGCCCTTCCCCACCCCGGTCATGCCCGGATCAGCCATGGTCGCCTGCATCATCTCGTCCAGCCAACCGGCAAAGAACCGATCCAGGGCCGCACTCAGTTCAGACGTGGCCATCATGGAGCGTTGCGAGAGCCCGGAGACCAACAAACGTCCCAGGTTGTCCACGTCCATGCGCAGGATACCCACCCGCTTGAAACCAGCGGTGGCCTCTTCAGCCAGCTCGTTGACCGGCCGGATCTGCTTACGCCGTGGAGTGCCTTCCACCGGCCGGCGTGGCGTGGTGTTGGCCAGCCAGCGAAAACCGTGGGCCTCACGCCCTGAGAACTCGTCTGGAGAGAGGACGTAGACCAGCGCCCCGGGCGGCGGAACGTCGCGGGTCAGCGCATAAGCAAAGCCCGGATGGGTCTCGGTCGTGGTTAGCTCTTTCAGGATACGCTGCCAGCTCGCCGGCCCGGCCGCACCCGTGCCGACGATCAGGCGGGTGTCTTCCTGAGCCAACGCCTGGGCCAGCTCCTCGAAGCCACGACAGTCATCACAGACGAATTGTGGCCCCCCGCCTGGCTCGGTCACGTCTTCCTCTCGCAACGGTCTGCCCTGTCCCTCGTCCAGTTCGCAGCGGCAGATCGCACAGAAGCGACTCCCACCCTTGCCCTCCGGCCCGAACACCAGCTCCCAGTTCCCGGCCGCCAGCCGGGCAAACGGCTGCCGTTTGGCTCGATTGATAGCCTCTTTCAGGCGACCTTCGCTGGCGACCCAGTCGTTTTCACCCCGATCCGCTCTACCAATCGCTTGCTGGGGGATGGCCTCCCAGCCGATGGCCAGAGCCAGATCCCCGCTGAAATGGCCCAGCAGCACCCGATTCACCTCCCGGCTGATGGTCTGGGCTCTTTCTTCGGACAACCCCCCCGGCCCCAGCACCACGAAGTTCCCCCCGGCATTGTAGACCACGTTGGCCGGGCAGAGTTTCAAGTCGGCCAGGATACGCCGTACCACCGCGTCGCCCAACAACTGAATGAAGAAGCTGCGCCCCCGCAACCCCTTGGCCGCCCCCTTGCTGGTGATGGTG
>JAJRXB010000393.1 GCA_024276515.1 Chloroflexota bacterium | reverse complement strand
GTCTCAGCCGTTGGTGAACGGGGATGGGCGCATTTCAGGCACAAACGCGGTTGAAACCGCGCCTGCAGGCCTGACGGCCGGGCGTCCACCTCCGTGGACGCCTCGGCCTGGGGCCTTCAGGCACGACTTTATGACATGCACAGATTCCAGACATGAGCCTCCTGTGAACCGCGAAACGTGCGATCAGAAACCCGTTTTCTCGGCTGGAGCAAAATCATCAGAAAACGGGTTTCTCCCCCTACGTCTCACACCGTGGTCAACCGCACAAACCGGCGACGCCCCACCTGCAAAACTTTGGCCTGACCTGGCTCGACGACGGCGTCGGCGGATTCCACCACCGCCCCGTCCAGCTTCACACCCCGCTGCCGGATCAGTCGCCGGGCCTCTCGCTTGCTGCCGACGATGCCGGCGGCGTGCATCAAATCCACGATGTTGATCGGGCGGCTCAGCGCGTGCTCCGGCATGTCGGGCGGCAACTCTCTCTGCTGAAAGACGGTCTTAAAATGTTCTTCGGCCCTGGCGGCGGCTTCGTCGCCGTGGAAGATGGAGACGATCTCGCGGGCCAGTTGCATTTTGGCGTCGCGGGGGTGAAGCCGGCCGCTCTTCAGGTCGGCTTCGATTTGAGCCACCTGGTGCGGCTCAAATCGGGTGACGAGCTTGTAGTATTGCAGCATCGCCTCGTCGGGAATGCTCATCACTTTGCCGTATTGTTGCTCCGGCGGTTCGTCGATGCCGATGTAATTGCCCGTGCTCTTCGACATCCGCAGCCGACCGTCGGTGCCAACCAGGATGGGCAGGGTGAGGCACACCTGCGGTCGCTGACCAAAAGCCTCTTGCAATTTGCGTCCGGCCAGCAGGTTAAAGAGTTGTTCCGTGGCGCCAATCTGCACGTCGGTCTCCATCGCCACGGCGTCGTAGCCCTGCATCAGCGCGTAGAAGAATTCGTGCAGCCAGATGGGGTCTCCTTTGGCGTAACGATCACTGAAGTTGTCGCGGGCCAAAAATTGCTGCACGGTGAAGTGGCGGGCCAGGTTGATCACGTCGGCAAAGGTCAAGGGGCTGAGCCAGTCGCTATTGTAGCGGATCTTCGTCTTCTCCCGATCCAGGATTTTGAAAGCCTGTTCGGCGTAGGTGCGGGCGTTTTCCATCACCTGCTCGGGCGTTTGTTGGGGACGGGCCGAGTCCTTGTCGCTGGGGTCGCCGATGAGGCCGGTGAAGGTGCCGATGAGAAAGGTGACGTCGTGTCCCAGGTCTTGAAATTGCCGCAGCTTGCGCATAGGGACTGTATGTCCCAGGTGAATGTCGGGAGCGGTGGGGTCAAAGCCGCAATAGACCCGGAGCGGACGGCCCTCTTCGAGCCGCTCGCGCAACTCTCGTTGCATCACCCGATAGGTTTCATCGTCGCCAAATTCGACACCTTGCATCAGGATGGCCAGTTGCTCGTCAATTGGTCGCATGTGGGGCTTCCTTGAGATTAGAGATTTGTCTTTTCGGGCACGGTCGGCCTGCCCTGCCGGAAGGCCAGGGGAGACCGGCCCGAGCCGTGAAGATTAGAGATTTGCTGATTTTAGATTCGCTCTGATTGTACCATCGTCAGGCGTTGGGGGCAACGCGGTGCAAAAGCCATCCTGCCCGTCCTGTCTGTCCCCTGGCCTGACCACGAGAAATCGCCCTTCGACAAGCTCAGGGTGATTTCTCGCTGAACCCCAAAATGCCAGGTTATTCCTGAACGCTTCCAAAGTCCACCCAGGTGAGCGCTATTCGGCGCGGCGCTCGGCGCCACAGGCGTGGCAAAACTGGGCATCGCCGCGGAACTTGGTGCCACACCGGTGACAATAGGCAGCCAGCTTTCTGCCGGACGTCGGCGCAGACGCGCGGCGAGGGGCAGCGGATCGTTTTTTGCGCGACGAGGATGACCGTCGAGGCCGGGGCGAGGAGCGACGCGCCGCAGGCTCGGGCACAACCACCGCCCGCTGGCTCAAATACCAGTAGCCCAGCGAGCCAACCAGCAAAAGCACGCCGGCCGCGATGAGAATCAGCCCCAGGTTATCCCTCAGCCCACTGCCCCCGACCTCCACCGGGGTCTGCCCCGACATCGAGATGTTGACTCCCACGGTGGGCTCATCGGTGCTGCGCGTGTAGCTCGCCCGGAGCGAGTAGGAATCGCCCGCCGACATGGCCCCTATCTGATAAAATGCGTACGCCAGGGCATCCTGCTGGACCTCGGTGGCATCCGGCGGCGGGTCAGAGGTGAAGGCCTGGGCCGTCGTGGGCTGCTGTAGCTCCAGGGTGAGATTGGCTATCTCGGCGTCGGCGGTGAAGGAAAAGGAGAGTTCGCGGACGTTTCCACTGATGGTGAGCAACTCGCTGCTGTAGTATTCAAATTGGAACCGCCGGCCAGGGGTGGTGAAGGTGAGCACTTTGCCGTCGGGTCCTTCGACCAGACTATATTGCGCCTCCGGGATGTTGAGCAGTGCCCCCTGAGCCTCGTCAAAATAGGCCACGGCGTGCAAAGTCTCGACGGTGGGCGGCAGGGTAAAACTCACCGCGGCCGGCAGCGAGACCCCGTCGGCGACTCTGCCCTGGAAGATAACAAGCACCTGTTTGGCCCGGTCATATTCAGGCCAGAGCCTAATGGTTAAGTCACTCAGCGGTGTGAGCGACTGCGCCAGCCCCGAGCCGACGAGCAACGAGGTCAAGAGCAGCGACAAAAGCAAAGGACGAATTCGAACAAATTGAGCCTTTATCATTTACGGGTACCCTCCTATAAGGCAGCGCGAGGTGGGGCCTCGCCCCTGCTGTCTTTGAGATAGATTATATCTTATCGGCTCTGTTTTTCCAAGTGGCGTTACTACTCAGGCATAGTGGTCACCTTTTAATCTGGAATTGACAACCCTTCGCCTCGTTCGTATAATGGAACAGGTGAATTGAACGGGCGAATAGCTCAGATGGATAGAGCGCCTCGCTTACACCGAGGAGGTCACAGGTTCAAGTCCTGTTTCGCCCACCTGATTGCCCCGTGTCCCAAAAATAGGGCGGCATTCTTATGCCGCCCTACAAATTTCTGCGCGAGCCCGGCGACACTCACCGCCGAAAACGCCGACGAGGAGGCAAAAAGAGAATGTTTTCACCACTCTTGCAAGGGCTACCCCCTATCCCCGGCGACAGTGTGGACATTGTCCGTGTTTTGATCAACATGGCCCTCGCCATCGCCTGGACCATCGTGGCCGGCGTCAGCTTCGCCATCGTGATCCCCATCGGCATACGCCTCTTCAGCGCTCTGACCCCCGGCCTGGACGAACTGGAGGAGTTGAAACAGGGCAACATGGCTGTTGCCCTGGTCTTTGCCACCTTTATCGTCAGCCTCACGGCGGTCGTGGTGGCTATTTTGCTCAAAAGCGGGTAGCCCCCCGGTAGCGACTTCATTGGTGGCCGTAGCAGCGACTTGGCTCGTGTATGAAAAGTGTGCCGACATGTCACCGCGAGCCGGAGGCGAAGCGGTCTCAGCCGTTGGTGAGCGGGGATTGCTCACCTGCACTTGCGTGCGGTGCAAGTGTAGCTTCGCTCGCAATGACATGCACAGATTCTAGACATGAGCCAGCGACTTTAGTCGTTCGCTTGGCCCAACAAATTACCCGCAACCAACGACTGCCTGTCCTGGCGTCAGGCCAGGGAAGTCGTCACTACAAGCATTTTTCGGATACGCTCTCACAGAAAACGGGTTTCTTTCAGGCTCTACTCCACCGTCACGCTCTTGGCCAGGTTGCGCGGCTGGTCCACGTCGCAGCCGCGCCGCACCGCCAGGTGATAGGCCAGCAATTGCAAAGGCAACACGGCCAGGATGGGCGTGACGAGGGGATGGGCCCGTGGAATCTTTAGCACGTAATCGGCCTTATCCCGAATGGCCTCATCTCCCTCGTTGCACAGCGCGATGACAATGCCTCCCCGCGCTTTCACCTGCTCGATCTGACTGATCATCTTGTCGTACACGTTATCCTGCACGGCGATGGCCACCACCGGCATGCTCTCGTCAATGAGGGCGATGGGCCCGTGCTTCATTTCGCCGGCCGGATAACCTTCGGCGTGGATGTAGCTGATCTCCTTCAGCTTGAGCGCTCCCTCCAGGGCGATGGGATAGTTGATGCCCCGCCCCAGAAAGAGGAAGTGTTCCCGGTGCTGAAATTCGTGGGCCAGGGTTTCGTAGTCGTTGTACCCCTCCCGGAGGACACGCCCGGCCAGGTCGGGCAGCCCGGCCAGGGCCTGCGCCAGCGACCGACTCTCCTCGGCCGAGAGCGTGCCCCGCGCCTGTCCCAGGTAGGCCCCCAACAAAAGCTGGTCTACCAGCGACGCGGTGAAGGCTTTGGTCGAGGCCACGCCAATCTCCGGCCCGGCCTGCATCAGAATCACGCCGTCGCTCATCCGTTGTGCCATGCTGCCAATGACGTTGACGATGCTGACCAACCGCGCCCCTTTCCGACGAGCCTCCTCCATCGCTGCCAGCGTGTCCACCGTCTCCCCCGACTGGGTGATGGCCAGCGCCAGCGTCTTCTCGTTGATGATCGGGTCTCGATAGCGGAACTCACTGCCGTAATCCACCTCTACCGGCACGCGCGCCAGCGATTCAATCATAAACTTGCCCACCAGCCCGGCATAGGCCGACGTGCCACAGGCAACCGTCACGATTTTCTCCATCGACCGGGCCATCTCTGCCGACAGGTTCAGGCCGTTGAGCGCCACCGCG
>JAJRXB010000392.1 GCA_024276515.1 Chloroflexota bacterium | reverse complement strand
GGGACCACTCCTGCTATTCACCGTCTGGCAGTCAGCGCGGTCAGCACAGGGCTTTCCAGTCCTCAATTCCAACCCTCGTAGCCTCAGCTTTTGAGGGGTGAGGTGCGCCTGCACCAGCAGCTCCCCTTCCACTTTCCCCAAAAATGTGCTATAGTAGTGTTTGCTATTGCGCCGATCTTGAGGGTCGCCGACCTGTCGTCGGCGACAGGTGTCTGTGCTTGGAGGAAAACGTGACTGGGATGCAAATGGATCAATCGGCCGAATCCAACAATTACGGGCAAGAGCTCAAGGGCTTTACCAACTTCCTGGCCGCCGTTGCCGTTTTGCTGATTCTGCTGACGCTGGCGCTTGTCACGGCCACTCTGGACTCATCGTGGCTGTGGCTCGTCGGCTACGGCGCGCTCCTCCTGGGTTTCCCCATTTACGCCCGGGTTGCTGTGCGGGAGAAATGGCGGAACCTGGTTCTCATCCTGTATGGGATGATTGCCGCTGCGCTCATCGTCGGCGGGTTGGTGCAGAGCCTGCTGGCGACTATGCTAACACCTCCCGATCGGGGAGAATTGCCGCTGGACCTCATCGGCGGCGTAGGCGCCGGCCTGCTGGCAGCGCTGGCGGTGCCGTTGACCCTATTCCTGCTGGTGCGGCTCTCATCTCAAGTGGTGCTGGCTATGCACGAATGGGAAGGAGCCACGCCCGGTGACGCCTTTGCCTACCTGTGGAGCATCATCGTCGGCATCAACCAGCCCTGGGTCGTGGTCGAAAATGGCGAGGTCGTCGGCGGCAAAAAGAGAGGGATTTTCCACATGATGGGCGGACCAGGCCTGCTGATCGTGCGACCGGGCAACGCCGTCGTGTTGCAGCACACCGGCACCATCTCTCAAATCGTCGGCCCTGGTCGGCACCGGGTTCGCCGCCACGAGAAGATTCGCCAGATCGTTCGCCTGGGGCCGCTGTGGGAAACGAAGAACGTGGAGAACGTGCTCACCCGCGACGGCGTGCCACTGACCATTCGATTGGGCGTGGGCTATGGCATTGAATTGAAAGAGGACACCGACCGGCGCGCCGGCCCGCCGGCCAACCCCCGCGTGATCGAGGGCGACTACCCCGTGTACGAGGATACCATCCGCAGAGCAGTGTTAAACGTGACGCCCGCCGGCTGGGAGGTGACGGCTGTCGCCGGCTGCGAAAGCCGGTTGCGCGATATCGTGGGCACCTACACGCTGGATCAATTGTTCGGATTGGAGACGTTGGAACGGGCCGCGGACGAGGGGGTTGAGTTCCACGAGAGCGAGCGGGTGGTCAAACGCATCGAGCAGCGCATTCTGGACAATTTTGCGCCCATCGCGGCGGCGACTTTCGGGGTGAGGATCCGGACGGTGGACATCCAGTCGGTGAAAGTGCCGGAACAGGTCGAGGAACGGATGCTGGAGGCATGGTCAACGGAGTGGCGGCAGCGCACCGAGACGGCTATGCGGACGGCCGCCGCCGCCGCTTTCACCAAGATAGAGCGCATCAAATACGAGGCCCGCAAGGCGGCATTCGATCAGGTCTTCGGGGCCATCAGGCGTGGACTGGAGCTTTTCGACAGCACCGACCCACAGTTTGACCGGTACGTGGATACCATATCGAAGCTGGCCATCGAGATGGCCAAAGATACGACCAGCGCCTATCGTTACGCAGAGGCTATCGAGAAATTGCTGGAACACCCGGGCGCGCACGTGGTCATCGCGCCGCCCGAGACCGGGGTCACTTTCGAGCACAAAGAAGAGAAGAAATAGGAAAACACGCTCATGCCGGCACGAGCGTGTTCGTCGAGTTGTCGTTTTATCAATCAGAAGTTACTACTCAGATGCCAGGCACTTTTGGCAGATCACTTGAGCCAAAATCAGTTTGTACGCGCTATCAACCCGGCAAAAAGACGGCTCTATAAGTGCCAAGTGCCTGGCACTTATGCCGGAGTAGTAACAATCAGAATTTAATAAGGCGTCACGTCTATGATGGTGGGTGTCTCCTCGTGACGATGGACTGACGATTTGTACCCTATGCCAAAGGCCTCTGCAACCGCTCGTATCGCTGCCTCGTACCCCTGCCGGAAAAGCTGCATCTCCGGCGTGTCGATGGCTTTGAACACTTCTGCATTGGCCGAGTCTACTGCTCTTAGAGCATTCTTAATGTCATCCTTAAACCAAACGTCGAGCCCCGAGTTGGAATATTGAGAGCTAAGTGCCACGGCAACCTCCTCGCAATCTCCTCGGTGAAAAACTAAATGACTTTGTTGCCCCGGCAACGGACAATCGGCAGTCATTGCCGATTCAACAAAGTCACTGCCATTGTTGAATGTAAATGGTACCCAAGTGCCATTTTATGACATTCTCAATTTTAACACACGATGCAAATATTGTCAACAGATAGTTATTAGAACTTCCTATGAGTTACCCCACCGGCAATAGCCACCGAACGCTGTTGACGAGGAAATCCATGAACGAAAAGCGCGTCCAATTGTTCGCCACCTGCATCGTCGAGACGCTCACCCCCGAGGTGGGACTGGCCGTCGCCGAGGTGCTGGAACGCCTGGGGGTGACGGTCGTCGTCCCCGCCGGACAGACCTGCTGCGGGCAGCCCGCCTTCAACGGCGGCTTTTGGGACGACGCGCGGGCGATGGCCCGTCACACCGTCGACGTGCTCAGCCGTGACGACGCCCCGGTGGTCGTCCCCTCCGGCTCCTGCGCCGACATGATCCAGCACCACTACCCGGATCTGTTCGCCGGCGACCCCGTTTACGGGCCACGCGCCGAGACGTTGGCCGGCCGCGTTTACGAATTCAGCGAGTTCCTGGTAGATGTGCTGGGCCAGACCGACGTGGGGGCCAGCTTTCCGGGCCGGCTCACCTTCCACGCTTCGTGTCACACCCTGCGCGGCAAAGGGGTGACTCACCAGCCGCTGGACTTGCTGGCCCACGTCCGTGGGGCAGAACTGGTCGAACTGCCAGGGGCCGAGGAATGTTGCGGCTTTGGGGGCCTGTTCGCCGTGAAAATGGCCGACATCTCCGGCGCAATCCTGTCGCGCAAACTGGACAACGTGGAACGCACCGGCGCCGACGCGGTGGTCGCCTGCGACCCCAGTTGCCTGCTGCACATCGCAGGAGGGCTGCACCGACGCGGGGCGTCCGTCCGCACGCTGCACATTGCTCAGGTGTTGAGGCGGAGTCCCGCATCGGGGCGAGAGACAGACTTCGGAGGTCCTCAGAGACCTCCGAAGTCTTGAGGATGAGGAGCGAGAGCGATGATCCCACCCCGCGTCCCCTTCCGCCAGCGCGCAGCCCAGGCCCTGGCCGACCCGGCCCTGCGCGTCGCTCTCGACCGGGCCGTGGACCATTTCACCACCGGCCGGGCCAGGGCAATGGCTTCCCTGCCCGGCGCCGACGCTCTGCGCGACCACGCCTGCCGGGTGCGCGCTCACACGTTGAGCCGTCTGGACCACTACCTGGCCCAGTTTGCGGAGGCGGTCGAAGCTGCCGGGGGGCGAGTCCACTGGGCCCGCGACGCCGCCGAGGCCAATCAAATTGTGCTCGACCTGGCCCGGTCACAGGGGGTGAAGCTGGTCGTCAAATCCAAATCGATGGTCAGCGAAGAGATGGGGCTGAACCACGCCCTGGAAGCCGCCGGGGTCGAGGTCGTCGAGAGCGACCTGGGCGAATACATCATCCAACTGGCGGGCGAGACACCCTCGCACATCATCGCGCCGGCCGTCCACAAAACAAAGGAGCAGGTCGGCCAGTTGTTGCACGAAAAGCTGGGAATCCCCCTCACCCACGACCCGGTCGAGATGACCGCCGCCGCCCGTGCCGCACTGCGTCGGGTCTTCCTCAGCGCCGACATGGGGGTCAGCGGCGTCAACTTTGGCGTGGCCCAGACGGGAACCCTTTGCCTGGTGACCAACGAGGGCAACGGGCGAATGACGACCACGTTGCCCCGGCTGCACGTGGCGGTGATGGGCATCGAGCGGCTGGTGCCGACTCTCGACGACTTGAGCGTGATGCTGCAACTGCTGGCCCGCAGTGCCACCGGGCAAAAGCTCAGCGTTTACACCAGTCTGCTGACCGGCCCGCGCCGCCGCCCGATCGACCCCGGTCAGCCAGGCGAGCCGGACGGCCCCGACGAACTCCACGTGGTGCTGGTGGACAACGGTCGCTCGCGCATCTTGGGGAGCCGCGTCGCCGAGATTCTGTATTGCATCCGTTGTGGGGCATGCCTGGGTGTCTGTCCCGTCTACCGGCAAATCGGAGGCCACGCCTACGGCAGCGTCTACCCGGGGCCGATGGGCTCGGTGGTGACACCTGCCATGTTCGGCATAGAAGACTGGGCCGATTTGCCCCACGCCAGCAGCCTGTGCGCCGCCTGCCGCGACGTGTGCCCGGTGCGCATCGACCTGCCCCAATTGCTGCTGAATCTGCGCGACGAAGCGACCCGCGCCGGAAAGTCACCGCGCTGGCTGCGCTGGGGAATCCGCGCCTATCGGATTGCGGCCACCAGCCCGACCCGCTTTCGGCTGGCGTCTCGGCTGGCGACGTGGCTCACCCGTCCCATAGCCCGGCGCGGCTGGATCAGACGGCTGCCCCCACCTCTTTCGGCGTGGACCGACTACCGCGATTTCCCCGCCTTCGCCGCCAAGACCTTCAGCCAGCAGTGGCGTGACAGGCGCTAATGGAATGGATGGAGTGAGGTAGATTGCCCTCCTTTGTGGTATAATTCCCCGCGAGGTTAAAGATGAGCGGTGAACGATTGTATCGCCGCTCCCTGGCCGAAATAGGAAGGGAAGAAAAATTGGCCGATTTAGAGATCGCCCGGCACGAAGAGCGACTGAGGCAGATTTTCACCACCCATAGCGTTGTGCTGGCTTACCTCTTTGGCTCCCAAGCGGAAGGAAAAGCGGGGCCACTGTCCGATGTGGACATTGCCGTCTTGTTGGGGCCGCACGTGGCACGTGAGCGATGGTTCCAGGCGCAACTGGACTTGATCGGTGAATTGATGAGTCTGTTTCACCGTAATGATGTATATGTAGACACAGAACCTTTACGACGGTTGCAAGACCGTCGCTTGCTTGAGCGGGTAGAGGAATACCGGGCAACTTCCTTGCCCTCTACCAGGTGATGAAATGGTCGTAAAAACCTATGCCATTTTGGAGCGGCTGCACGCCCTGGACGAATATCTCACAGTAGACCCGCTGAAAGTCCACGAAGCCCTCCAAAGTGGGTTGGAGGACTTGAGAGCTTTCATTGTGTACGTGATGGACTTCCTGCGCCGAGAGGGATATCTTCAGGAATGAGTCAACTGCACAGGGAATCGGTGCTGACCGCCATTCGGGCCAGCCTGGCGAAGGTAGTGTTGCCCGACGCCCGTTATGAGCCGCCGGCCCGCCCATCACCTCCAACGAGAGAAGTTCCCACCGACCCGGCCGATCTGCGTGCCGCCTTTGTCGCCGAGTTGCAAGCCCTGTCGGGCCAGGTCTACTCCCCTGCCGACCACGCCGAGGCGATGGACATTCTTTTGGACGTCGTTCGAGGGTGCGAGGCCGAGGTGGCAATTGCCTGGGACGAGGCGTATCTCCCCCTGCCCGGCGTCTGGGAGGCGCTGGCGGCGGCCGGCGTGCGGGTTCTCGACTCGACGCTGCCCCCTTCGAGCGACGAGCCGGCCCACGCCGCGCGCCTGGCGGAATTGGAGCAGGCGACGGTGGGCGTCACCGGCGCGCTGGCCGGCCTGGCCGACACCGGGTCGCTGGCGCTGCCCAGTGGTCCAGGCCGGGGACGCCTGGCCTCTCTACTGCCGCCGGTGCACGTTGCCCTTTTGCCCGTCGCCCGCATTGTCCCCACGATGGCCGCTTTTTTCGCCTCTCACCCCAACGTCGTGCGCCGGAGCAGCAACCTGGTCTTCGTCAGCGGCCCCAGCCGCACCGCCGACATCGAACAGACTCTCACCCTGGGCGTTCACGGTCCCCGCGAATTGCACGTGGTGCTGCTGGCAAGTGCGCTATGATTTTATGGATCAACGCCGGGCTCAGGCTGGCGCTGCGTCGTTTGCTGCAGGTTGACCGGCCTGTGCCACCCCGCAGCGACGACGAAATCACTGCCGAGGTGGCGCGCAATTACCGCTGGAATTTCGCCGTCACCCTGATGGAGGTTGCCAGTTTTTGGTTTGGCCTCAGCTTTGCTTCTTCCAGCACCATTGTACCTCTTTTCATCAGCAAGCTCACGTCCAGCCCGCTGCCGATTGGCCTGGCGGCGATCATCGCCCAGAGCGGCTGGTACTTGCCGCAGCTCTTCACCGCTAATCTGGTGGAACGGCTGGCCCGCAAGAAGCCGGTCGTCGTCAATCTGGGATTCTTTTTGGAACGGGTGCCGATATGGGTGTTGGTCGTCGCCGCGCTGATGGCCGGACGATCACCATCCTTATCGCTGGCGCTTTTCCTGATCGGTTACGCCTGGCACACGCTGGGCGCGGGGGTGATCGCCACCGCGTGGCAGGATTTGATCGCCCGCTGTTTCCCGGTGAACCGGCGGGGGCGATTCCTCGGCACTGCCTTTTTTGTCGGCACTGGCATGGGGGCGATGGGCGCTGCCCTCAGCACGCGGCTCCTGAGCGACTCCCCCTTCCCGACCAATTTTGTCACCGTCTTCGCCATCGCCGCCACGAGCATCACCGTCAGTTGGTTTTTTATGGCCATGGTCCGCGAGCCGGTGCAGCCTGTCACCGCCCCCCGACAGAGTCACCGTCAGTTTTGGGCCGGGTTGCCCAACATTCTGCGCGATGACCACAACTTTCGTCGCTTTTTGCTGGCGCGGCTCACGCTGGCCCTGGGGAACATGGGGTTGGGATTCGTCACCGTGGCGGCGGTACAGCGCTGGCAGGTGCCCGATAGCACGGTGGGGGTCTACACGGCGGCCTTGCTGCTGGGCCAAACGGTGGGCAATCTGGGTTTTGGCTTCCTGGCAGATCGGTTTGGACACAAACTATCCCTGGAATTGAGCGCACTGGCCTCGTTGCTGGCCTTCGCCCTGGCATGGCTGGCTCCTTCGGCAGCCTGGTACTACGTGGTGTTCGCCCTGCTGGGGATCGCTTTGGGGGCCGTGATTGTTTCGGGGATTTTGGTGATTATGGAATTTTGTGGACCTCAGCGCCGCCCGACCTACGTGGGCATGACCAACACGGGGGTGGGGCTGGTCAGCGTGGCCGCGCCGCTGCTGGGCGCCTGGCTGGCCGGGGTCAGCTACAACTGGCTCTTCGCCCTCAGCGCCGGCGTCAACCTGGTGGCGCTGGCGATGATGCGCTGGTGGGTGCGAGAGCCGCGCTGGGCGGGGGCGGCCGTCGTGATGGTCGAAAGGTAGATGTTCTATTAGGGCATCGAAATTTGACATCTATAACTATTATGATAAACTTCCAACGTAGAAAATAAACCTTCCAAAGCGTAATAGAAATGGCCGAATCGTTCAATTATGTCTTCACGGCTCTACGGGGGAGGCAGGCGGGTAGAGACTACTACGTGGTGATGTGCCCCCTTAAGCTGATTCCCAGAATCTTCCTCTTCGACGAGGATGAGCTCCCCCCTGAGTTACGCGCCCAGCGCACCCTCAATCGGGCGCGTATTCCTGATATTGCCCATTACATAATAGAAAACCCTGAAGGTTATGTGTTTTCTTCGATTACCGCAGCGATCGACCACGAAGTTGATTTCCAACCACTAGACGACAGTGAATTGGGCCGAAATGTGGGGCGGCTGACCATTCCTATGACCGCCCGTTTTTTGATCAACGACGGCCAACACCGCCGAGCGGCCATCGAAGAGGCCCTGAAAGGGCGTCCTGAACTGGCCGATGAAACAATTTCGGTGGTGTTTTTTGTTGACCAGGATTTGGAACGCAGCCAGCAACTCTTCGCCGATCTGAATAAGCACGCAGTTCGTCCTACCAAATCACTTGGCATTCTTTATGACCAGCGCGACCCACTGGCCAATTTGTGTAGCCGGCTGATTAACCAGGTGGATATTTTTAAGGGGTTAACTGAAACAGAGAAAACCTCGATCTCGAATCGGTCAACTAATAGACAAAGTAAGTAAAACATGTACAATGGGTGTATGGCAAAGCGAAAATTCACTCTCACCGAGCAAGAACTTGGCGAACTTCGCCGCCGCATAGATAG
>JAJRXB010000391.1 GCA_024276515.1 Chloroflexota bacterium | reverse complement strand
GTTGAAACGTGCTGTCTTTGCCCAGAATCGGGGGAGGAGCAGTCGGCTTGAGCCGACTTTAGCTATTAGCCTGCGGATTTATTCGCAGCAAAAAGCGGCCGGAACGACATGTGGGTAATGCATAGCCCTGGCAGGGAGGGGTGAACGCTTGCAGCGGATTCGTCCGCGTCCCATCACCCTCATTCCCCGCGAATGAGGTAGCCCTGCCGCCCCACCGTCTGAATCCAGCGGGGCTGGCTGGGGTTTTCTTCCAACTTCTCGCGCAGATTGCGGATGTGCATTCGCACCAGGGCCGGGTCGCCCACACCGGGGGGATAATCCCACACCTTCTCCAACAGATGATGGGTAGACAATATCTCGTCAGGCCGACGCATCATATATTCCAGCAGTGAAAATTCGGTGGGCGTCAGAACGGAAGTTTTTGCATCGCTCGACGCCTCACGGTTGCGCAGATTCAACTTAAGCCCTCCCACTTGCAACAGGTCTGCCACCTTATGCGGCCGGGCACGGCGCAACACTGCCTGCACCCGCACCTCCAATTCCTGCAGATCAAAGGGCTTGACCACGTAATCATCGGCCCCGGCGTCGAATCCTTCCAACTTATCGGTCAGGGCACCTCGGGCCGTCAAAAAGATGACCGGCACCCCCCCCAGGTCTGGGATGGCACGTAATCGCCGACAGACTTCAAACCCGTCCATTTCGGGCATCGTCACATCGAGCAAGATCAAATCTGGCGTGGAGCGGCGCGCCTCTTCCAGCCCCTCCGGGCCATCCGAAGCGGTGACCACGTCGTACTCCGCCAGACCTCGCTTGATCAAATCGCGGACGTCTCGTTCGTCGTCTATAGCCAGGATTCGCACCATAATTCCTTTGTGCCTCCAGAGATACAAGAGATACAGACAGATTTACTCAGGCCATTATAGCAGCGAGTTTCACTCTTTGCAATGCCAGAGCTCCACACCAATGGCATCCCGGTAGGGACAAGGCATGCCTTGCCCCTAACTTCAGATTTCACCATTCCAGCTTGTGAGGGTATAATGCACCAAGAAAAAGCGCCTTCCCTCTGGAGAAAGGTACGTGGAGGACTTTATGCCACCGAGCATCACCATCGTGGGATTAGGACCGGGCGGGGCCGAGTTGTGGACAGAGGCCGCCCGGCGCGCATTGACCTCGGCCAGAGAGATATGGGTACGCACGGCCCGCCACCCCGGAGTCGAGGCGTTGGCCCAGATCGAGACGAGGCAGCCGAGCGCCCAAAGGACAATCCATTCCTTCGACGCCTGGTACGAAGAGGCCACCGATTTCGATTCCCTTTACGACCGTATCGCCGCCCACATCGTCAAGCTGGGCGCGCGCGACGAAGGGGTTGTCTACGCGGTGCCGGGCCACCCATCGGTGGGCGAAGCCACCGTGCCCCGCATCCGCGCGCTGGCAGCCGAGGCTGGTCTGCCCGTCACCATCGTCCCCGGCCTCAGTTTCATCGAGCCCACCCTCACCGCTCTGGGGATCGATGCCCTCGACGGCCTGCCCCCTGCGGGGGGTCTGCAAATCGCCGACGCTGCCCAACTGGCCGTTATGCACCACCCTCCCCTCGACCCCGACCGGCCGGCGCTGATCGCTCAACTCTACAGCCGGCGACAGGCGGCCCAGGTAAAACTGACTCTGATGAACGCTTATCCCGACGATCATCCGGTATCCCTGGTCCGGGCCGCCGGCACCGAGAAGGAACAGGTAGTCACCTGCCCCCTGTTCGAATTGGACCGGCAGCCGACGATTGACCACCTGACCACCCTCTACCTCCCCCCTCTGCCGCACGCCTCGGGGTTGCCTGCCTTTCAGGAGACCGTCGCCCACCTGCGCGCCCCCGACGGCTGCCCGTGGGATCGGGAGCAGACGCACCAAAGCCTGCGGCCCTATTTGTTGGAAGAGAGCCACGAAGTGCTGGCAGCCCTCGACGCCGACGATCCCAATTGGCTGGCCGAGGAATTGGGCGACCTGTTGCTCCAGATCGTCCTGCACGCTCAAATCGCGGCCGAGACAGGGGAATTCCAGATGTCCGACGTCATCGGCAACGTAGATGCCAAAATCCGGCGACGCCACCCCCACGTTTTCGGTGACGTGGTCGTCAACGGCGTGGAAGACGTGATGGTCAACTGGGACGCAATCAAACGCGCCGAACGCAACGCCAGAGACGAAGAATCCCCGGTCGAAGAGTCTGCTCTCGACGGCGTGCCGCCGACCCTGCCGGCCCTGGCCCGCGCTCAGGCCATCTCTCAAAAGGCCGTGCGGGTGGGATTCGAGTGGCCCGATATAGACGGCGTGCTGGAAAAGCTGACCGAAGAAGCCCGCGAAGTGGTGGCAGCCCAAACCCCGGAAGAGCGAGAGGCAGAGATTGGCGATTTGCTATTCGTGATAGTCAACCTGGCGCGCTGGCTGGGCGTAGACGCCGAAAGCGCACTGCGCGCCACCAACGAGCGATTCACCCATCGCTTTCGCACTTTAGAACGGCTGGCCCGCGAACGCGGTCAAAAATTGACCGATCTCGACATCAACGCGCTGGACCTGTTGTGGGAAGAGGCCAAACAAATCGACGGCCAGCCGCGCATCGCGCACGCGCAACAAGCAATACGGGAGAAGTGACCGTGAGCAGACAGAGACGTGCCCTGGGACGGGGGCTGGATGCCCTCATCCCCACCACCGAGACCAAAACGGGCGCCAGCGAAATCCCCATCGCCCGCGTGTCGCCCAACCCCCACCAGCCACGCCAGGCCATCAACGAAGAATCCCTGGCGGAACTGGCCGCTTCCATTCGCGAGCATGGCGTGATTCAGCCGCTGGTCGTCACTCAGATCGGCGACGAATACCAGATCATCACCGGCGAGCGACGCTGGCGCGCGGCTCAACTGGCCGGCCTGACCACCGTGCCGGCCTTGATCAAAGAAACCACCCCTCAGCAGATGCTTGAGCTGGCGCTGGTGGAAAACATCCAGCGCGCCGATCTGAATCCGCTGGAAGAAGCGGCCGCCTACCGGCAGTTGATGGACGAGTTCGGGCTGACCCAGGAAGAGGTCGCCGAGCGGGTGGGCAAAAGCCGGGTGGCCGTCGCCAACACAGTTCGCCTGCTCCGGCTGCCCGACGAAGTGAAAGAAGCGCTGGCGGCCGGCCGCATCAGCGAGGGACACGCGCGGGCTCTCCTCTCGTTGCCCACGGCCCGACTTCAGCAACAAGCGCTGGCGACCATCGAGAAACGCGGTCTCAACGTCCGCCAGACCGAGGCCCTCGTCCGCCAGATGCAGACCGAATCGCAAGAGCCTGCCCCCAGGCCCGAGCCCCTATCGCCGCAGGACCGGGACGTGGTGGAGAGATTCCAGTCGCGCCTGGGGACCAAAGTCAACCTGGTGCGGGGCAAAAAGGGTGGGCGAGTCGTCATCCACTTCTACTCAGAAGAAGAGCTGCAAGCGATCTACGAAGCGATTGTGGGAGACGAGTAGCAAAAATTTGCAACCCAAGACCGTTCATGGTATAATGCTCCGCGGTACACGGATACGTTGGTTGATCGTAGAAAAGTGGGCGCCCCCCACTTTTCTTCATAGATGGAGACCAATCAAATCGTTGTGTCTTTAGGTGTCTCTTCTTTGAGGAGAGGGAGCCAATAAGGGTAGGAGGCTCAAGAGTACCGTGAATAAAGAGTTTATGAGTGCCATCAACCAGGTTTGCCACGAACGCCAGCTTCCCAAAGAAGTGGTGTTGGAGGCAGTTGAGGCAGCGCTGATTTCGGCCTACAAGCGAAATTTTGGCGCGGCCCAAACCATCACGGCCAAGATCGACCCGGAAACCGGCGAGGCCAAAGTCTTCGTCGAAAAAGAGGTCGTGGCCGAGGTGATCGACGACAAAACACAAATTACGCTGGAAGAAGCGCGCAAATACAATCCAGAGGCGAACGTCGGCGACGTCGTTCACATCGAGGCAACGCCGGCCGATTTTGGCCGTATTGCTGCGCAAACGGCCAAGCAAGTCATCTTGCAACGCATCCGCGAAGCTGAACGCGACTCGCTTTACAACTCTTACGCCGAGCGTGAAGGCGAGATTATCAACGGCACGGTGCAGAGCATCGAACCGCACCAGGTAACGTTGAGCCTGGGTAAGGTCGAGGCCATTCTGCCGCGCTCCGAACAGATACCCACCGAGCGTTACAGCATCGGGCGTCGGCTGCGGGCCTACGTGTCGGAAGTGCAAAAGACGAGCCGGGGCCCGACGATCATCGTCTCCCGGACCCACCGCAATATGCTGCGCCGCCTGCTGGAACTTGAAGTGCCAGAGATCTACAACGGCACAGTGGAGATCAAAGCCATCGCCCGCGAGGCCGGCTATCGGTCCAAAGTGGCCGTGGCTGCTTTGCAAGAGGGCGTTGACCCGGTTGGATCGTGCGTGGGTATGCGCGGGGTGCGTATCCAGAGCATCGTCAACGAGCTGAACGGCGAGAAGATCGACGTGGTGCAATGGAGCCCCGACGTCGCCACCTTCATCGCCAATGGCCTCAGCCCGGCCAAAGTGCTCAACGTGATGCTCGAAGACGGCGAGGATGGCAGAACGGCCACGGTGGTCGTCCCCGACAAGCAACTGTCGCTGGCCATCGGCAAAGAAGGTCAAAACGCCCGGCTGGCCGCCAAGCTGACCGGCTGGCGCATCGATATAAAAAGCGCCACCGAGGCCGCCGAATAAGCCTTACGCAAGGCTTCCGAAGAAGAGGAAGTGCGCCAGGCCGTCGCCAAAGACCGCGATATTTTGGCGATAGCCGAGGAGATACTGAAAGAGAAGGACGGCGCGGCACTATCTGACGGTGAGCTGTACACGCTCAGCCAGGCCATTCAAGCCGTCGACAAGGCAGAAGCAGCCCTGGAGAAGAAACGCGCCGACGCCCGTCGGAAGGCCGAGGCGGCAGCCGCTCTTGCCGAAGAAGCCGAGAAAGCCCCGGTGACTGCCGAAGAGGAAGATCTGTTGGCCCAGGCCGAGGCGCTGTTGACCGCTTCTCCCGACCAGGCCGAAGCCTAACCGGAAGCGGCGGTGGCTGGGGAGGGAGCAGCGACGGAACCCTCACCCGTCACCGAGGCGGAGGAGGCCGAAGTCGCCCCCGCTGAACTCGCCGAAGCCGAGTTGGCAGCGGCCGACGAAGGTGAGATTCCAGAAGTCACCGAAGCGGCGGTCGAGGTGGGTGAGAGTCTCGTCGAGGAAGAAGTGCCCCTCGAAATCGAGCCCGAACCAACGATGGCCGAAACCCCTGAGCCCGGCCTCTATCTCGAATGGGTAGAGAGCGAAAGCGAGAGCGAAGTCGAGGACGAAGAGGAACTGGATCGCCGCAAAACCAAAAAGAAGCGCCGGCGCAAGAAGCGCGAGCTCATCTTCGACGAGAAACTGGGCGAGGTGATAGCTCGCCGCAAGCGCAAGCCAGGACGGCGACGCGAAGAATGGGAAGACTACTACTAAACGGCACAGGCGTGGTATGCGACGCAAACATACGCCGCAAAGAACGTGTGTAGCCTGCCGCCGGGTGAGACCCAAGCGAGAGCTAATCCGCGTTGTGCGCGCACCCGATGGCAAAGTCACCGTGGACGAGACCGGCAAGGCGCACGGGCGAGGCGCATATCTCTGCCGAGACCGCACTTGCTGGGAGAAGGGAGTCGGCGGGATACGCGGCACTGCCAGCAGCCCGCTGGCTCACTCGCTAAAGGTTACGTTGTCTGAGGCCGACCGGGTCGCCCTGCTGGACTACGCCCGGCAGTTGCCGACCACAGCGCCCCAAGACCCGAAAGCCAGAGAGTCTTAACACCTGGAGAAAGATGGAACACAACAAAGGAGCAACACCAAAGTGAACAGGCCAGGCTCATACCTGCTGGCGGGAGGGGAAACTATCCGCAGGACTATCTTTTTGTGAGCACCTGAGGCAAAGTGCCACCTGCCGATTGTCCTCACGTTTATTGCCTCTGAATCTCCTCTCTCCTATCCCCGGTTATGGCCTGCCAGCCTGTTGCCTTTTCCCCAAAAGGGGACACGGGTGTGCTGGCCTTCTGTATTTTTTAACCCATCGCGTTGGTGCGGCGAGTAAGGCGAGTGATAATGCGATGTGTGACGCGCAACCGTCACCTGTCACATCGTCACGCGCTTTGGCTATCAATCATTGCCCAGCATATCGGCTTTGTACCTGCCCGTCGATAACTTTGCCTTTTCATCGGCAAATCAGGCACGAACTGAGTGCCACCCGTGCTGACCGCAGGGTCAGCAAAGCACGAAGCCATCTCTGGACAAGAACTTTGCATTGCCGGGACGAGAAGGCCGGCGGCGAAGCTATTATTTGTGAGTTAGTAAGGGGGTCATGTATGGTTACAACACATGCCAAACGAACAGCAAACCACCCCACGGGTGTCGAAGGCCGCGTGATTGAAGTGCCGCCAGCGCTCACCGTGCGCGAGTTGGCCGCTTTGATGGAGATCAGTCCTATCGACGTGATCAAAGAGTTGATGAACAATGGCATTATGGCCAACATCAACCAGCAAATCGACTTCGACACAGCGGCCATCGTCGGCGCCGAGATGGGGTTTGAGATTGTGCCGGAGACGCCAGAGGAAGAAGAGGTGGCAGAGGCCGAAGAGGTGGTGCCTCTGAGAGAACGGTTTATCGCCGGCGAAGATCCCAGCAAGCTGGAACCCCGACCGCCGGTGGTGACAGTGCTCGGCCACGTGGACCACGGCAAAACCACCCTGCTCGACGCCATCCGTGAAACCAACGTAGTTACCGGCGAGGCCGGCGGCATCACCCAACACATCGGCGCGTACCAGGTAGAAATCGCGGGGCGCAAAATCACCTTCCTGGACACGCCAGGACACGAAGCGTTCACCGCAATGCGCGCCCGCGGGGCCCAGGTCACCGACCTGGCGATCCTGGTCGTGGCCGCCGACGACGGCGTGATGCCCCAAACCCGCGAGGCAATTGACCACGCCCGGGCGGCCCACGTGCCCATTATGATCGCCCTCAACAAAATCGACAAGCCCAACGCCAACCCCGACCGGGTGAAGCAAGAACTGGCCGACGTGGGCCTGGTGGTGGAAGACTGGGGGGGCGACGTGATCTGTGTCCCCATTTCGGCCAAGCAACGGCAAGGCATCGAAGATTTGCTGGAGAACATCTTCCTGGTCACCGAAGTGGCCGAGTTGAAAGCCAACCCCAACCGTCCGGCCCAGGGCACGGTCATCGAGGGCAAAATGGACGAACGGCGCGGCGTGATGGTCACCCTCCTGGTTCAGAATGGCACGTTGCACGTCGGCGACGTGGTCGTCATCGGCGAGAAATATGGCAAAGTTCGGGCCATGTTCAACGACCGGGGTGAGCGGATGAGGGAAGCCGGCCCTTCAACGCCGGTGGCCATCCTCGGCTTTCACTCGGTGCCGGCTGCCGGGGATCTCTTCGAGGTGGTAGAGTCGGAGCGGGTTGCCCGTGAGATTGTGAATAAACGGACCGTAGAACGTCGCGAGGCCGGGCAACAGGTGCGCCGGGCCGTCACTCTCGACGACATCTTTCAGCGCATGCAAGCGGGTGAGGTGAAAGAACTCAACCTGGTGCTAAAAGCCGACGTTCAGGGCTCCATCGAGCCTATCGTCAAATCGCTGGAGGACCTGGGCGACAAAGACCTGAAAGTGCGCATCTTGCGACAGGGAACCGGCAACATCTCCGAATCCGACATCACCCTGGCCATCGCCTCCTCTGCCATCGTCGTGGGCTTCCAGGTGGGCATCGACGCCGCCGCGCAACGCCTGGCCGACGCCGAAGGGGTAGACGTGCGGATCTACGACGTCATCTACAAACTAATTGACGACATCGACAAAGCACTCCAGGGATTGCTAGAGCCGACCTACCAGGACGTGGTCATTGGTCACGCCGAAGTGCGGGCTGTTTTCAGGATTTCGAACAAAGGGAACATCGCTGGCTCTTACGTGCTCGATGGCCAGGTGACACGCAACGCGCTGGCCCGCATCCGTCGCAACGGAGACGAGGTTTACAACGGCAAGGTCGCTTCGCTCAAACGCTTCACCGAAGACGTGCGCGAAGTGGCCGCCGGCTACGAGTGCGGCATCGGGCTGGAAGGTTTTAACGACTTCAAGGAAGGCGACATCATCGAATTTTACAAGAAAGAGCGGGTGAGCTAGCACTCGGCCACTTTGAAATTGATGGGCAGAAGCGGCGAATTCACACTGAATCAGCAAGACCTTACCCGTCAAAATCACGGCGGCCGAGTACTGGCGAGTCGGTGAGCTCTATGACCACCAGACGACAACGACAGGTAGCAGAACTTCTGCACGAAGAAATCAGCTTGCTCATTCAACGGCGAGCGCGAGACCCTCGCCTGGGGTTTGTCACCGTCACCGACGTGGAGGTGACGCCAGACCTGCGCGTGGCTCACGTTTACGTGAGCGTTTTGGGGAACGACGAGGAGGTAAAGCAGGCCCTCGAAGGGCTTGATCACGCCGCCAGCTTTTTCCGCCGGGAACTCGGCGCCTCCTTGTCGCTGCGTTACATCCCAGAGTTAGACTTTCGGCTGGACGATTCGCTGGAACGGGGCTTTCGCATCGACCGGCTGTTGGATTCGCTCCTGGAAGAAACCTCTGCAGACGGGAGCGACACAGAATGAGTCCGAAACAGGTCAATCCCCCTCCCCGTCCCGCGCGGCAGCAGGCCCAGGGAGACAGGCACACCCGACTCAGCGGCATCCTGAATATTGATAAACCCTCCGGCATCACGTCACACGACGTGGTGGCGCGTGTGCGTCGTATGACGGGTCAGCGGAGGGTGGGGCACGCCGGCACGCTGGACCCCATGGCCACCGGCGTGCTTTTGCTTTGTCTGGGGCAGGCCACCCGCGTGGCCGAATATTTGATGGCCGGGCGGAAGAAGTATCGGGCCGTCGTTCGTCTGGGGGTTGCCACCGACACCTACGACGCGGAAGGGACGGTCACCCAGACGGTCGAATCGTTTCACCTGACCCAAGAGCAAATCGCCGAGGCGCTGACATCCTTCCGAGGCGTGATTCAGCAGGTGCCACCGTCCTATTCCGCCATCCGGCAAAACGGCCAGCGGCTATACGAGCTGGCCCGCCGTGGCATCGCCGTTCAGGTCCCACCACGCACCGTAGAGATAGATGCCATTGACCTGATCGGCTGGGAGCCTCCCCATCTGACCATCGAGGTAACCTGCTCGCCGGGGACCTACATCCGGTCGCTGGCGCACGACCTGGGCCAGGCGTTGGGTGTGGGGGGACATCTGTCGGCGTTGACCCGACTGGCCAGCGGCGAGTGGCGTCTGGAAGAAGCCATCACGCTGGACGAACTTCAGGCGGCGGTGGAAGCGGGCCACTGGACCGAGCTTTTGCATCCGCTGGACGCCGCTTTGCGGACCTTTGACCGGATAGACCTGACGGCCGAGCAGGCCCGTCGCGTGGGGCATGGCCAGGCAGTTGCCCTCGATTCGTCGCCCAAAACGTCGCTGGTGCGCGCCTATGCCCCCGACGGCCATCTGATCGCCCTGTTGCAGCCGGCCGATGGATCACAAAAGTCACAGCTCTGGCGACCCAAAAAGGTCTTTGCACAAAGAAATCTTTGAGAACAGCCAGGGATTTGTAGAAACTGTCATTGCGAGGAGCAGAACGACAAAACATGACATTGTCAAGGTAGATAGCCGGGATAGGGATTCCGGAGCTACGAGACTGGGCGCCCCGCAGCGCCGGAATCCCTATTCCGGCGCAGGCAGAAAACACCGCCTTTCAATAGACAATTGGCATAAGGATTATAGCCTGAGGACCGAGAAAAAGCAACGAAAGGGATAGAATGCGCATCGTCATTCTCACCTACGAAAGCCTTTACGCCAACTATATGACCCACCGGCTCATCCAGGCCCGGCCGGGCCAGGTGGTGGGCATCGTCCGCTCCGACTGTCTCATCTATGGCAGGTCGCTGCCGGGTGGTCTGTGGTATCTGTTGCGCCGGACCGGACTGCGCTTCGTGGGGCGCAAGGCGCTGGAACTCTTCCAGTCGCGGGCGATGGCCATCCTCTTCCGGCTCGTCGGCCGGCCGCTCAAAGTGCCCTCCTTGCGGGAGATGAAAGCACGCTACGACGTCCCCGTCGTCGGCTCCAAAGACGTGAACGACGCCGAAACGATGGCCGTCATCCGGGGCTGGCAGCCCGACCTGGTGATTTCTATCTACCTCAATCAACTCATCAAGCGTGATTTGATTCGCCTGCCACCGCTGGGCTGCCTGAACATCCACCCGGCGCTGCTGCCGCGCAATCGGGGGCTCTTTCCCTATTTTTGGGCTATCGCCAACGGCGACAAAGAGACCGGCGTCACCATCCACTGGGTGGACGAGAAGTTCGACACCGGCGACATCCTGCTGCAAGAGGTCATCCCCATCCAGCCCAACGACACCATCACCTCGCTGGCCTACAAAAGCGCGCAGGTGGGCGCCGAGATGCTGGTCCGGGGAGTAGACCTCATCGAAGCCGGCGATCCGCCCCGCATCCCGCAGGACAACAGCCAGGCCACCTACCACTCGTGGCCCCGACCCGAGGACCAACGTCGCTTTCGCCAGCGCGGCGGCGACTACGGCACGATTTTTGAATTGATGAGATATATGTAAGTATTGCATGTTGCGTATGGACCGACACAACAACCATCACCCGCCGCCGACGGCGAAAACCTCCATCATCCTGCCCACCTATAAGGAGCGGGACAACATCGTCGAACTGGTGCAGACCATTCATCGGTGCCTGGGGCCGGAAGGATTCAACTACGAAGTGGTCATCGTGGACGACGACAGCCCCGACGGCACCGCCGATGTGGTGCGCGCCGCCTTCGGCGACGACCCACGGGTGCGGCTGCACGTCCGTACCGGGGAACGGGGGTTGGCCACCGCCCTGCGCTACGGCGCCGAACACAGCGACGGCGAAGTGCTCGTTTTTATGGACACCGACTTCAACCACGACCCGGCGATCATCCCCCACCACGTCAAATTTCTGGAGTATTACGACGTGGTCATCGGCTCACGTTTCGTGATGCGGGGGGGGATGGAGGACCGGGTTCGCTACGTCTTCAGCTTCATTTACAACCTGGGCCTGCGCTTTTTGTTCGGCACGC
>JAJRXB010000390.1 GCA_024276515.1 Chloroflexota bacterium | reverse complement strand
GCTGTGGACTGCCCGCAACCCTTTGCAAACGTCAATCGCCACCGACAACGCCTCGTATGGCGACAGGATGCCCTCTAATTGCATCATCTGGGCCAGGGTCCCGGCGTCGGCGTACTCCATCACCATGTAGTGTCGCCCCTCGCGCTCGGCGATGTCGTAGATGGTGAGTACGTGAGGATCACGAACACTGGCGATGACCGAGGCTTCGCGCTTGAAGCGACTGACAGCAACCGGGTCGGCGGCCAGGCGCGGTAGAAGCTGCTTGATCGCCACAGGACGATGCAGCATACGGTCGTTGGCCAGGTACACTCGCCCCCAGCCACCGCTACCGAGCATATGTATCAACTCGTAGCGATCCAATATTACGTCGCCGGGACCATGTAGCGTGTCATACGTCATAGTTTTAATCTTCGATTCCGGTCCAGCCGAAGATTCACACTGAGTTTGCTTGCAGGCCGGGATTCGCCCGTTGATGTTAACACCCAAACCCCAAAATTGGGGCAGCCGGGGCAAGAAGGAGCAGGAAGAAGGCGGTGAAGAGTTGGGAGAGCGTTGGTGTTCGATTACATTATAGCAAATACTTGCATTGTAATCAATTCCTGGTTGGATGCGGGGTCAGGGCTGTTCCATTCTTACGGGATGTTAGCAAATCCGCCGTAGGGGCGGACCCGCGGGTCCGCCCGATGCCCTACCATCCTGGCACGGGGCAGGTCTGCCCCTGCGCGTGTTAAATCTGCATTGCTCGCCCCTGGGGGGAGGGAGAGGGCACCCCCTCGCGCTCCCAAACATCATCAACGCTTAACGGGGAGACTACCGTCTTTTGAGGCCGGGCGCATCCTGCCCTCCAGGGGCCGACGGTTTGGCGACGGTTTCGGCGTCGCCCAAAAGCAGGTTGCCGGGCGGTGGGGTGCCAGTCGCGCTCACGCCAGCTTGTGCTATAATTTATTAGGGTGTGTTTCATTTCAGTTGGAATGCGGAATTCATTCCGCTTTTTGGGTCATCGGCAGAATAAATTCTGCACTCCAGCTTGTCACCTCAACTCATTTGAAACACACCTATTAACAGTGGCTCAGGGGGTAAAATCATCCCGGCAAAGCCCTGCGAAGGTTCGGAAATGCTTTTGGAAAGCAAATTTGGAGTATAGACATTGGGTATGTTTCAAAGTAGCGGTTGGGCCTGGTTGGCCCGCATCGTCATCAGCGTCGCGATTCTGCTGGTGCTTGCTGTCGTCGGCGTAGTCCGCTGGCTGGTGGTAGACCTGCCCTCGCCCGACCGGCTATACGAGCGGGCGGCTACGCCCTCCACGCGCATCTACGACCGGAACGGACGGTTGCTGTACGAAATTCTGGACCCGCACGGGGGCGCGCACACCCCTATCCCTTTGCAAGAGATGCCCTCGGTCTGCACCAACGCCACCATCGCCACCGAGGACGCCAGCTTTTATCGGAACCCCGGCGTGGACGCCTGGGCCATCGTCCGTGCCCTGTGGATCAATTTGCGCGGCGGGGAGATTCTCTCGGGCGGCAGCACCATCACCCAACAACTCGCCCGCAATCTGCTCCTGTCGCCCGAGGAGCGGAGTGAGGTCAGTTTGGAGCGCAAACTGCGCGAGGCGGTCCTGGCCTGGCGACTGGCGCGAACCTACAGCAAAGACGAGATTCTCACCCTGTATCTCAACGAAACCTACTATGGCAACCTGGCCTACGGCATCGAGGCCGCTGCCCGCACCTATTTTGCCAAGAGCGCGGCCGAACTGGACCTGGCCGAGTGCGCGCTGCTGGCCGGGCTGCCCCAGTCGCCGGCCCGCTACAATCCCCTGGAAAATCCCCTGGCTGCCAGAGCCCGGCAAAAAGTCGTGTTGGGTCTGATGGTCAAGCACGGTTACATCTCTCAACAAGAAGCCGACCTGGCAGCGGGGGAAAAGCTTGGTTTTGCTTCTGCTCCCTTCCCTATCCAGGCCCCTCATTTTGTGATGTACGTGCGCGGTCAACTGGAGAAAGAATTGGGGCTGGAGGCAATTTACACCCAGGGGTTGCAGGTTTACACCACACTGGACCTGGACGCGCAAAATGCGGCGCAGCGCATCGTCCGCTACCGGCTGGAACAACTGAGTGAAGTCCGCGAGGGCCAGCCGGCCCGCAACGTGCGCAACGCGGCCGTGGTGGTGATGGACCCCCGCACCGGCGAGGTGCTGGCGATGGTCGGCAGCCCCGATTATTTCGACCCGCGCATTGACGGTGCGGTCAACGCCACCGTCGCTACCCGGCAGCCGGGCTCGTCCATCAAGCCCATCACCTACGCCGCCGCCTTCGACCCGACCCGCCCCAACCCGTTGACGGCCGCCACTATGGTGGTAGACACGCGCACGGCCTTCGTCACCCGCGAGGGGACTCCCTACGTCCCGCAAAACTACGACCGTCGCTGGCGAGGCCCGGTTTTGCTGCGACAGGCGTTGGCTTCCAGCTACAACCTGGTGGCCGTCAAGGTGCTGGACTACGTGGGCATCGAGGAGATGGCGGCCCTGGCCCGGGCGTTGGGCATCACCACCTTCGACGATATGGACCGCTTCGGCCTGGCGCTGACGCTGGGCGGCGGCGAGGTCCGCCTGCTGGAGCTGACGGCCGCCTACGCCGCCTTTGCCAACGGTGGCTACCGGGTGGAGCCTGTCACCATCACCCGCGTGGAGGACAGCCAGGGGCGGGTGCTCAAGGCCTGGGAGACGGCCCCGGGTCCCAGGGTGATGGACGAGCGGGTGGCTTATCTCATCACCGACATCCTGAGCGACAATTTCGCCCGCGTTTCTACCTTCGGCGAGGGGAGTCCGCTGCGGCTCTCGCGCCCGGCCGCCGCCAAAACCGGCACCACCACCGACTGGCGCGACAACTGGACGGTGGGCTACACGCCAGATTTGGTGGTCGGCGTGTGGACCGGCAACGCCGACAACGAACCGATGCGTCACGTGAGCGGCGTGGTGGGCGCAGCCCCTATCTGGCACGACGTGATGGAGACGCTGCTCAAAGGCCGCCCGGCGCGTGAGTTTGTGGAACCGCCGGGCATGGTGCGGCTGGAGGTGTGCGCCGACAGCGGGCTACCGCCGGCTTCGCCCTCGGCCAACCGCCGATCTCTGGTCTCTGATTTCAATCGGCAGATCGCTCGCTGCCCCCGCACCCTCACCGAACTTTTTATCGAGGGCACGCAACCTACTCGAACCGACGACTGGCACTGGCTGGCTACCCTGGACACGCGCAACGGCCTGCTGGCCGGGCCCGGATGCCCGCGACAGTTTACCACCCAAAAACTCTACACCCTCTACCCGGCCGAGGCGCAGGAGTGGGCCCGGCGGCAGGGCGTCCCCCAGCCACCGGAGGTGTATTCGCCCCTGTGTCCCGAGGAGCAGCAGGCAGCAGACAGCGAGCAGCAGGCAGCCCGTCCCACTCCCTACTCCCTACTCCCCACTTCTTCCTCCCTGCTGATCACCAGTCCCGACCAGGGGAGCCGCTATCGCCTGTCGCCGGAGATTCCGCCGGCGGTGCAGCAGATTGCCGTGACCGCTCGCCCCGCCGACGGCGTTGCCCCCCGTCAGGTGACGCTGCTGGTCGACGGTCGCCCGCTGGCGACGCTGACGAGTCCCCCCTACCGGGCGCTCTGGCCGATGGCCGCCGGCAGGCACGTCTTCACCGCCGTGGGCATGGATGGGGGGGGAAATGAATTGTGGGGGAACGAAGTGGTCATAGAGGTGGTGGAGTAGGGTAGAGAGGGGTTTGGGGATTGGGGATTAGAGATTAGAGACTGGAATTCGTTTGCCCGTCGACTCGTTGGGGAGCAAATGGCCCGCGCCGCCGACTCGGTTGGAGCGAACATTGCCGAGGCGATAGCCCTGGAATGGGGATTCCAGGGCTGCTGGAGCGCCGGAATCCCCATTCCGGCGCGGACATCGGGTTTATCAGATCCACCTTGATGAAGTACTATGCGCGTGGCAGTAGTGGCCCCGGACAGTCCAGCGTCGTGCGCGAAACCTCTGTCGAATACATAACCAATGCCGTGTTTGATACGTCGCCCTCCCTTATTTAATGAGGTCGAACTTGAATGGTTGCAAGCTGTCCCAAATTCTCAATCTCCCAATCTCTAATCTCCCTTCAGGAGGCAAGCAAGATGAAACCACGCCGACGACTCTTTGCTATTTTCGTTTCTATCGTCACTATCTTGCTCTCGGCATGCCAGGTGGGATCGAAACCGGCGACGCCGACCACGGCGCCGACGACCGCCGGCGAAACCCCGGTCGGGGCGGAGGCCACCGCCACCGAACTTTTTGCCGAGCCGCTGCCCCCCCAGGTGATCCAGGTGACCCCGGCTCCGGGAGAGGAACAGCCCCTCGACGCGCCGGTGCAGGTCGTCTTCGATCAGCCGATGGACCCGGAATCGGTTCAGGCGGCATTTGCCATCGAGCCGGCCGTCGCCGGTGATTTTGAGTGGCTCACCCCCCGCGTGATGCAATTCAAACCCCGGGCAGGCTTTGAGCGAGCGACCCGCTACGCCGTCACCCTCGAAGAGAAGGCCCGCAGCCAGGCCGGCCTGCCGCTGAAAGCGCCGGTGCAATTCCACTTCACCACCGTCGGCTTTCTGGAAGTGGCCGCCGTGCAGCCCGCCGACGGCACGGAAGAGGTCGCCACCGACGCCACCATCACCGTCCTCTTCAACCGACCGGTGGTGCCCCTGACCGCCATCGAAGACCAGAGCAACCTGCCGCAGCCCCTCACCTTTGTGCCTCCGGTCCGGGGCAAGGGAGAATGGCTCAACACCTCGATTTACACCTTTACCCCCGACGAAGGCTTTGAGCCGGCCACCACCTATAAGGCGCGGATCGCCGCCGGGTTGACGGACACCACCGGCGGCGTGCTGGCCGACGACTTCACCTGGGAATTCACCACCATTATGCCCGCCGTCGTCGCCAGCTACCCCGGCCCCAATACCGTCTACGTCAGCACCGAACCGACCATCTACGTTGCCTTCAACCAGCCGATGGACCACGAGTCTGCCGAGGCCGCCTTCAAGCTGGAAAACCTGGCCACCGGCGAGGTGGTCGAAGGCAGCTTTGAATGGCACGACGGCGGACTGGCTCAGCCGCGCGGACGCACCTATCGGCCCTACGAGTGGTCGTGGGACGAGGGCGAAGGGCCGGCACGGATGGGCGTGGAGACAATGGGCTTCACTCCCTATCAACCCCTCGACTTCGGCGTTGAGTACCAGGCGGTCGTCGCCGCGGGCGCAAAAGGGGCCAAAGGCCAGGCCGGAACCCAAAAATCCTACAAATGGACTTTTGAGACCATCGAATACCCCCGCATCGTCAAAACCTACCCGGCCGACGGCGACAAGCACGCCGATCCGTGGGGCGGGCTGGAGGTCACCTTCTCCAGCCCAATAGACCCCGAGTCCATCAATGGCAACTTCACCATCCACCCCACCGTCGCGCCGACGCAAGTCTTCACCTATTGGTGGAGAAGCAACACCCGGCTCAACATCTCCTTCCCCGTCGAGCCCAGCACCGATTACGAAGTGACCCTCAGCCGCGACATCCGGGGCCGCTACGGACAAAAACTGGGCCACGACACCACCATCCGCTGGAGCACCCGCGCCGCGGACCCGGTGGTCTACCTGCACGCCCCCTATCGAGTCGGCACTTACAACGCCTACACACAAACGATGGCCTACGTCACCGTCCGCAACGTGAACCGGGTCAACTTTGCCCTCTACCGGATGCCGCTGAACGACTTTTTGCGCGCCAACGGCGAAGATTGGTGGGACTACTGGGATGGCTACCGCGGCTACGAGGATACCCTGATCCGCCGGTGGTCGCTGGACGTGGAACCGCCGTTGAACGAAAACCGCATCTACGGCACCAACCTGGCCGGCGACGATGAGGCCCTGCCGCCGGGGCTCTACTTTTTGAAGGTGTGGGCCGACCCGGAGGACGTTTACCCCGAAGCACAGGGCTACGGCTGGCTGCCGGAAGAGAAACAGATGCTCGTCGTCTCCCGGCACAACCTGAGCCTGAAGACCACCGCCACCGAAGCTCTGGTCTGGGCCACCGACCTGCGTTCCGGCGACGTGCTGCCCGACCTGTCGGTGGTGGTGATGGACGAAGGCGCCAACGTCCTGGCCGAAGGAAAGACCGACCGGGACGGCCTCTTCGTCGGCGACGAGCACGAGCCGGTGGACCCGTGGGAGCCGGTCTTCGCCTTCGTCGGCGACCCGGACCACCCCGACCAAAACTTCGCCGTCGCCATCAACCAGTGGAACGACGGCATCTCCCCCTGGGATTTCAGCGTCCCGGTGGAGGATTATTTGCAGCCCTTCGCCGCCTACTTCTTCACCGACCGGGCCATCTACCGCCCCGGCCAAACCGTCTACTTCAAAGGGATTCTGCGAGAAGACGACGACGCCCATTACTCCCTGCCCACCGGCGACGCCAAAGTCAGCGTCACCATCTGGGACCCGCAGGGGACAAAGGTTTTCGAGGACGACCTGCCCGTCAACGATATGGGCACGGTGAACGGCGAGTTCACCCTGGGCGATGAGGCGGCGCTGGGCTTCTACTCCATCGAGGCCGACTACGAAGGCCAGTACTTCGGCGCCGGCTTCCAGGTGGCCGAGTATCGCAAGCCGGAGTTTCAGGTGACGGTGGAGACCGACAAGCCGGAATACGTCCAGGGGGACGAGATTCGCGTCACCGCCCAGGCGACCTACTTCTTCGGTGGCCCGGTGGCAAACGCCGACGTGCGCTACAGCGTCCTCTCCGCCGACTACTTCTTCAACTATCAGGGCAAGGGCTGGTGGGATTTCACCGACTACGACTTCAGCCGCCGTCGGGGCGAGGACTACTACGGCTCCTACGGCGAACTCATCGCCGAGGGGACGGGCACCACCGACGCCGAGGGACGCTTCACCTTCAGCCTAGACGCCGACGTCGCCCAATACGTCGCCAGTCAGCGATTCACCCTGGAGGTGACCGTCACCGACGTCAACGGCCAGGAGGTGAGCAACCGCACCGAAGCCGTCGTTCACAAAGGACTGTACTACATCGGCCTGCGCCCCGAACGGTACGTGGGCCGGGTGAACCAGGAGAACCGCGTCGACCTCATCACCGTGGATTGGGCCAGCGAGCCGTCGCCGGGCCGGGAGGTGACGGTTGTCTTTGCCGAACACAACTGGTACAGCGTCCGCAAGCAGGCGGAGGATGGCCGATACTACTGGGAAAGCACCGTGGAGGACGTGCCGGTCTTCACCACCACGGTGACGACGGACGACGAGGGACTGGCGACCGTTGACTTCACCCCCGAAAAGGGCGGGATTTACAAAGTGATCGCCACCGGCCTGGACGAGAAAAGGAACGAGGTGAGCAGTTCCACCTACATGTGGGTCAGCGGGCGAGAGTACGTCAACTGGCGGCAGGAGAACAACGACCGCATCGACCTGGTGGCCGACCAGCGAGAATATCGCGTCGGCGACACGGCGACCATCCTCGTCCCGCACCCCTATCAGGGCCCGGTCAAAGCCCTCATCACCGTCGAGCGTGGGCACGTCTATCGGTATTGGGTGCAAACCCTGGAGACCAACTCGGAGCAGATCGAAATCCCCATCACCGAAGACCTCATCCCCAACGTCTTTGTCTCGGTGGTCATCGTGCAGGGCGAAGCAGGGGCGCAGGGGCCTGCGTCCCTGCCCGGCTTCAAAGTCGGCTACACCCAACTCTCCATCGAGACGACCGAAAAGGAACTGAACATCACGCTGACCCCCGACAGGCCCGCCGACGAGCATTACCGCCCCGGCGAGACCGTTACCTACGACGTGAGCGTCACCGACAGCAAAGGGCAGCCGGTGGAGGCCGAACTGGCCCTCAACCTGGTAGATTTGTCGGTGCTGTCGCTGGCCGACCAGCAAGGGCCAGACATCGTGAACACCTTCTGGCACGAGCGAGGGCTGGGCGTGCGCACCGCCAGCGGCTTGACTCTCTCGGTGGACCGCATCAATCTGGCGGTGGCCCCCGAGGCCAAAGGTGGAGGGGGCGGCGGTTTGGGTGAGGAATTCGGCGTCGTGCGCCGTCGCTTCCCCGACACCGCCTATTGGAACCCCACCCTCCGCACCGACGAGGACGGTCGGGCGACGGTCAGCGTGGAGTTGCCCGATAACCTGACCACCTGGCGCATGGGCGCCCGGGGCGTCACCGCCGACACTCTGGTCGGCCAGGCGGACGTGGACGTGGTGAGCACCAAAGACCTGCTGGTGCGCCCGGTGGCTCCGCGCTTCTTCGTCGTCGGCGACCGGGCGGAACTGGGGGCCGTGGTCCACAACAACACCGACCAACCGCTGGAGGTGGAGATCGTCTTCAAAGCAGACGGCCTGCAAGTCTCCGATTCCCAATCTCAACGCGCCACCATACCGGCCAACGACAAGGTGAAAGTGACGTGGCAGGTGACGGTGGAGGACACGGAAGAGGTCACCCTCCGCTTCGGCGCGCGGACGGTGGACCAATCCCTGACCGACGCCGTCGAGATTCCGCTGCCTGTGTATCGCTACAGCACGCCGGAGGTGGTCGCCACCGCCGGTCTGCTGGACGCCGATGGGCAACGGTTGGAAGCCGTCGTCCTGCCCCCCAGCTACGACCCCACCCAGGGGGAACTGTCGGTGCAGATAGACCCGTCGCTGGCGGCCGGGATGGTGGACGGTCTCGACTACCTGGAGCACTTCCCCTACGAATGCACCGAGCAAACGGTCAGCCGCTTCCTGCCCAACGTCGTCACCTATCGTGCCTTCAAGGACCTGGGGCTTGATCGCCCTGATCTTGAGACGAAGTTGCCAGGGCTGGTCGGCGTCGGCCTGCAGCGGCTCTACAATCAGCAGCACTACGACGGCGGCTGGGGCTGGTGGGTGTCCGACAGATCCGATCCCTACCTGACCGCCTACGTCCTGCTGGGCATGGTCGAGGCGCAGCGGGCCGGCTTTGTGGTGGACGAGGAGGTGATGGCGCGGGCGGTGGACTTTTTGCAAGGGAGTCTGCTCAGGCCGAAGGACGTGGAACTTCACTGGCAGGCCAACCGACAGGCGTTCATCCTGTATGTGCTGGCCGAAGCCGGCGAGGGTGACCTGGGACGCGCCGTCACCCTGTTTGACCAGCGGGAGACGCTGGACACCTTTGGCAAGGCGTATCTGGCGATGACCTTTGGTCTGTTGCAGCCTGACAAGCCAGATCGGGTCAAGGCCCTGCTCTCCGACATCACCAGCGCGGCGATCGTCAGCGCCACCGGCGCCCACTGGGAGGAGGCGCAGGTGGACTACTACTCGATGAACACCGACACCCGCTCTACCGCCATCGTGCTGGCCGCCCTGGCCCGGTTGGACCCGGAGAACGCCCTGGCCCCCAACGCCGTCCGCTGGCTGATGGCCGTCCGGGAAGAAGGCATTTGGGAGACCACGCAAGAGACCGCCTGGTCCATCCTGGCCCTCACCGACTGGATGGTCGCCACCGGCGAACTGGAGGGAGCGTACAACTGGCAGGTGGTGGTCAACGGCGAGTCGCTGGGCGAGGGCACTGTCGCCGCGGAGAACATCGACGAGACGGTCGAGCTGCAAATCGAGGTCGCCCAACTGCTGGCCGACCAGGCCAACCGGGTCGTGGTCGAGCGTTGGCCGCCCGAAGGACAGGACGAGGGAAGCGGTCGGCTGTACTACAGCATGTATCTGCGCTATTTCAAGCCGGTGGAAGAGGTGACAGCGCTCAACCGGGGCATCATCGTCAGCCGGCAGTACACGCTGGCCGATTGCGGATCGGAGGAGCAACCCTGCCGGGCGATAGACGAAGCGGGGGTGGGGGACGTGATCCAGGTGAAGCTGACTCTCATCGCACCCAACGATCTGCACTACGTGGTGGTGGAAGACCCCTTCCCGGCCGGCGCCGAAGGGGTGGACCAGAGCCTCAAAACGACCAGCGTCGTCGGCGAGCCGCCGGAGCTAACCCGCACCGACCGGCGGAACCCGTGGAGCGGCGGCTACGGCTGGTGGTGGTTCAGCCACACCGAACTGCGCGACGAGAAGGCAGTCCTCTTTGCCACCTATCTGCCGCGCGGCACCTACGAATATACCTACCTCATCCGCGCCAGCCTGCCCGGCGAATACCGGGTGATCCCCACCAACGCCTACGAGATGTACTTCCCGGAGGTGTTCGGTCGGAGTGATGGGGGGGTGTTTACCATTGCGCCCTGGTGAAATCCCAACGGTAACCGTTCAGGTAGTCTCCCTCTTGCGTGTTGGCGGCGAGAGGAGGCAAAACCCTCATCCACCCCCGCCTGCAGGGGGTTGGGGGGAGGGAGAGGGCAAGCCCTCGCGCCCCCAAACATCATCAACGCTTAATACTACAACCGTACTTCCCCTTTTGAGGGGGCAGAAGGTGACTGTCACCTGCAAAGATAGCCGGAATTCGCGACCATTGTCTGGCACGATGTAGGCGACTCTTTACCTACGGCCCTGCAGGTGACAGTCACCTGGGGC
>JAJRXB010000389.1 GCA_024276515.1 Chloroflexota bacterium | reverse complement strand
CGGCCTGGACCGGGCCACCTTCTCCACCGCTCTGGGCGACACCCCACCCAACGACACAACGCCCATCACCTGGACGGCCGTCTACACCGCCGACAGCAGCAACACCGACGAAGGGGCCATCACCGTCACCGTTTACGACAAAGTGGGCAACAGCATCACCCAAACTTTTGTCTACACCCGCGACACCCAGGGGCCGGGCACTATCTTCAACTTTGCGCAAGCGCCCGACCTGGACTCCGGCGGCGACGGCTTTGCCCCCGATGCCGAATGGGAAGATGACCTCACCGTTGATCTTACCTGGGACGAACCCAATGAACCGGTCGGGAGCGGCGTCGCTGGCTACCTCTTGAGCGCCTCTTCGTCGCCGCCCATCACGGCCTTCTACACGACCACGTTGGGTAGCCTGACGATGATCGAGGATGGCTCCTATCCCATATACATTCGCGCAAAGGACAACGTGGGCAACTGGAGCAGCCTATACCCCATCGCCGGCAGCGGCTCCATCAAATTCGACCGGGACGCCCCCGTGAACGGCCGGCTCGACCTTTACGAGGAGAGTGGTGGCGAGTATCTCTACATCGCTGACGACACCGACATCACCACCGGCACGCTCTATTACAATCACGTTGCTACCTCAAGCTTTACCATCGTCGCCGACGACACCGATCCGGCCTTCAGTTGGGGCACGGGCTCACAGTTCTGGAAAGTGGCTTTTAGTTCGGGCTGGGGCGATGGTTACAAAGAGGTCTTCCAGTCGCCCCTCAAACGCACCTACACCATCACCCCCTTCGAAACCACCGACGTTTTCACCGTCTACTACGTCAACAAGGCGGGCAACGTGTTGAGCATCCCCATCAACGCCGAGCTCGACACCAGCGGGCCGGCCATCACCTTCACCGGCGTCACGTCGCCCGACTGGGACGCGGACGGGGATACCTCTGACTACGCCAACTACTGGTATCGCACCGACGGGCTGACCGGCGGCTGGAGCTTCACCACCACCGTGGTCAGCGAGCAGGCCGGCGTGGACCCCGGCGTGGGCCGGGCCACCTGGGACCACAGCCTCGGCGCCGCCTACGATCAGGATCAGGCCGCCCCCGGCGGTGACGGCACCTTCACCGGCGTCAGCGGCAACCCGGATGGCGTGGTCACCGTCACCGTCGTCCTCACCGACCGGGTCAACAACGCCGGCAGTCTCTCGATGGCGTTGAACCTGGACGGCACGTCGCCGGTCATCACCCCCACCGGTTGGAGCGAGAGCAGCAACTACCTGCACATCATCGGCGGTGAACTCTTCTTCAGCCACATGATGCCCGGCGCCCAGACGGCCACCCTCGACGGGGAGGCCGCCGACAACGCCGGCGGCTCCGGCCTGGACCGCGCCGCTTTCTCCAACGAGCTTAACCTGGGCGGCAGTCCCGCCGACGACACCACCCCCGAAAACTGGTCGGGTGATTATTCCTTCAACAGCGGCAGCACCCAGGGGGATGGCCTGGTCGTCGTCACCGTTTACGACCACGTGGGCAACACCGTCACCACCAGTTTCACCTACACCGAGGATGCCACGCCGCCGACGGTTACCATCAACTCTGTGCTGCCCGCGTCCAGCTACGATCCCTGGTATGCCTCGGCCGAGTTCAACGCTGGGGACAACGCGGATGGCTGGGCATTCTGGTCCAGTGCCAGCGATGGCCAAACGGGGGTGCGTCTGGTCACCGCCGACTGGGACCACTCAAACGACGCCGACGATCAGATGGGATACAACCCCGGCCTGGATGGGGACGGTGGTTTCGGGAGCGGGGGTGGCGGCTCAGGTCAAGCGGTCAACGACGATGCCGACGGCGTGGTCACCGTCACCGTGCGGGTGGAGGACAACGTGGGCAACGTCGGCTCCGACAGCCTGACGCTGCGCATCGACAACACCCCGCCCACTATCACCAGCGGCAGTTGGTCGGAGAGCAGCGACTACCTCCACGCCGACGGCGCCACCCTCTACTTCAGCCACCAGATGGGGAGCGTCGTAACGGCGACGCTGGGTGGAACGGCCAGCGATGGCCCCGGCTCCGGCCTGGACACGATGACCTTCTCCAGCGAGTCCAACCTGGCCGGCAGTCCCGGTTCCGACGACACGCCTGCCAACTGGTCGGGAAGCTACACCTTCGACGGCAGCAGCACCCAGGGAGATGGGACCGTCGTCGTCACCCTCAGCGACCACCTGGGGCATTCGGTGACGGGGACGTATACCTACGTTCTGGATACCACGCCGCCCGGCGCGCCCGGCAATTTCCAAATCACCACCCCGCCCGTCGTTGCCGGATATTACAACACGCAATCCCTGAATCTGAGCTGGGACGCCTCGAGCGACAACGTCGGCGGCAGCGGGCTGTTGGGTTATTACCTGGACATCGTCAACCCGCCGGCCGGCTTCTACCCGCCGGGCACGACCGGCACCACCTACGACACGGGGGGCGACGGCGCGTTCACCTTTTACCTGGCGGCCAAAGACAACGTGAGCAACACCAGCCTGGTCAGCACCGGCCCCATCACCGTCGACACGGTGGGGCCCGTCGCCGCTATCACCGTCTCGCCCGAAGAATCGGAGCGACGCTTCCTGGTAGACTGGAGCGGCACCGGCGACGCCACTACCTGGCCGGTGAGCTACGACGTGCAGTACCAGATTAACGGTGGAGGCTGGACAGACTGGTTGATAGGCACCACTGCCACCAGCGCCTACTTTGGACCGGACGACCCGGTGACGGTGGAAACCGAGACCCTCTACCAATTCCGGGTGCGTGCCCGCGATTACGTGAACAATCAGGGGGGATGGGCCAGTTCCCCGGCAAGCCAGTTGACGCAGAAATACGTGTACCTGCCCCTCCTCCTCAAGAATCACGATCCCTCCATCCCCTTCTTCTGCAACCCGAGCGACTTTGAGACCGGCACTTTTGCGGGCTGTTGGAAGACGAGTGGCGTCCTGCCCCGCAGTATCGTGACCAGCCCCTTGCCGCCGGGCGGTGGCAGCTACGCTGCTCTGCTGGGCAGTCCCAGCTACGGGTGCAGCAGCACACCCAACGTACCCGTCGGCCAGTCGACCATCCAGGCCTACGCCAACGTGCCGGCCAGCGGCACTCCCTACTTGCGCTTCGACTACCGGGTGTTCAGCTACGATGCCGGGCAAACTGCGGGCGGTGATCCGTGGGAACGGCTGGAAGTCCAGGTCAACGGGACAGTCCTGGCTCGCTACGGCAACCCGGCCAGCAGCGGTTTGAGTTGCAGCAAGCTATACGACTCCGGCTGGCAGCAGGCCCAATTTGACCTCTCGGCCTACGCCGGCCAGACCGTCCTCCTCACCTTTTTCGTCAACAGTCATCAAGAGCCGGGGGGAGGGACTGTTGCCTTTTACAACACCTACTCCTACCTGGACAACATCCGAATCGAGAATTGAGTACAAACGTTGCCCCGGCGGCACGCAAGACGACGCCCGACGAGTTCATCTCGTCGGGCGTTTGATTTCCCATTGACACTCCCTCTACTGTGGGGTACAATAATTGCAAATACCCCTTCAAGCAACAAGCAAGTGACCGGCACTTGAACATCTGCTAGAAAGGCTCTTTTTTGCCACAATGATGCTAGGTGGTCCCCCCGTTGCGTGTTGGTGGCGAAGAGGAGGCAAATCCCTCACCCACCCCCCCCCGCACCCCCTCCCTCTCCCAATTTGGGGGAGGGAGGGGGTGGGGGGGGGGGAGGGGGCAAGCCCTCGCGATCCCAAACATCATCAACGCTTAACGGGGAGACTACCTGATGCTATGAAATGGCGACAAAAGTGCCGGTCACTTTATTCAGGAACAACTCTAATGGGTAGTGACCCAACGAGTTGATTAGGTTGAGAGGACGGTGGTAGCTATGGGAAACAGGACACTGGCAGACACCCTCGACCAGTTGACGGTGGAGGGCGAGCTGTACGAAAAACTGGACGACAACAAAGTCCGCTGCTACGCCTGTGGGCACCGCTGTGTGATCTTCGACGGGCAGCGAGGCATCTGCAAAGTACGCTTCAACCGTGGGGGGACGTTGTTCGTGCCCTTCGGCTACACCACCGGCCTGCAATCAGACCCGGTGGAGAAGAAGCCCTTCTTCCACGTGCTGCCCGGCGCCGACGCGCTCACCTTCGGGATGCTCGGCTGCGACTTCCACTGCCCGTATTGTCAGAATTGGCTCACCTCTCAGGCCCTGCGTGACGACGCGGCCGGCGTTGCGCCGCGAGTCGTCTCGGCTGAGGAGGTAGTCCACACGGCGCGCCGTCTTGGCTCGCGGTTGGTGGTCAGCTCCTACAACGAACCTCTCATCACCGCCGAGTGGGCGGCGTCGATCTTCAAGTTGGCCAAAGAGGCCGGGCTGACCACCGGCTTTGTGTCGAACGGCAACGCCACGCCCGAAGTCCTCGACTACCTGCGCCCCCTGACCGACTGCTTCAAGGTAGACCTGAAGAGTATGCGCCAGGAGAATTACCGCCAGTTGGGGGGACAGGTCAAGCACGTGTTGTGGACGATTGAAGAGTTGCACAAGCGGGGCTTTTGGGTGGAGGTGGTCACGCTGGTGGTGCCTGGGTTCAATGATTCCAACGAGGAGTTGTGGGATGCTGCCCGTTTCATCGCCGGCGTCTCGCCCGATATTCCGTGGCACGTGACCGCGTTCCACAAGGACTACAAGATGCATGGCCCGGACAACACCTCCGTAGACACCCTCATCCGGGCGGCGGAAATCGGCGTGGAAGCTGGGCTGAACTTTGTCTACGTGGGCAATATCCCTGGCCGGGTGGGACGCTGGGAGAACACTTATTGTCCCAATTGCCAGAGATTGCTCATTGCCCGCACCGGCTACTGGATTGACGCCTATCACCTGACGTCCGAGGGGCACTGCCCCGACTGCGACGCCGCCATCCCTGGCATCTGGTGGCCGAGTGAGGAGGCGCGTCGCCAGGGGGGGAGCGTTTTTGCTCATCGGGTTGCGCGGGTGTTCCAGTAAGGGGAGCTTAAGTTTCCTCCTCCTCCGAACCTCGTTCTCGCCAGCCGTGCTCACCGACCAGGGGCACAAAGGCCACCGGCGTGAGATACTCCGTTTCCGTGCGGTCGCCTCGTTTGTAAAGGCGCACCAGGTCCTGGTAGCCGGCCGGCCCGATGGGAGCTATCAACGGCGCCCCGTCGGCGAGTTGGGCGATGAGCGGGGGGGGTACCTCCGGGGCAGCGGCGGTGACGATGATGGCGTCGAAGGGGGCGGCTTCGGGCCAGCCGTGGCTCCCATCGCCGACTCGGATCAAAACGTTGTCGTAGCCTAGCTCTTGCAAGATTCGCTTTGCACGCCGTGCCAACTCCTCCACCCGCTCGATAGTGTAGACCTGCTTGGCCAGTCGGCTGAGGATGGCTGCCTGATAGCCTGAGCCGGTGCCCACCTCCAACACCCGGTCCTCCGGCTTCAGATGGAGCATTTGCGTCATATAGGCCACGATGTAGGGCTGCGAGATGGTTTGACCATGACCGATGGGGAGAGGGGTGTCGCGGTAAGCCATATCCCACAAATCTTCTGGCACAAATCGGTGGCGCGGCACCTCGCGCATCGCCTGCAACACACGCTCGTCGGTGATGCCCCGCTGCACCAGTTGTCGTTCCACCATACGATGGCGAGCTTCTTCAAAGTTGGTTTTGTCGTGGAACATAGTTGTCTCCCATTGTGAAGATCCTTTCCCATTTAACCACACTCTGCCGCGAGACGCAAGCCTGTCGGCGATGCGATAAAAATGTCAAAAGAGGAGGACGTCTCTATGGATCAACATCTTTCCCCTTCTGGATACAGGACCGGGCGCGCGACGGATCGGCTGGCCTTCTTTTTGCTTGGTGCTGCCCTGGGGGCGCTGGTGGCCGCTGTGGCTGCTATCTTGTACGCCCCGCAATCGGGCGAGAAGACACGGACCTTGATCGCCGAGCGCAGTCGCCAACTGGGCCAGCGGACGCGCAGCGGCGGTGATGAGTTCATCCGCCGTGTGCGCGAAGCCACCGATGAGTGGGCGGCCAAGCTGCAAGCCATCGCCGACGACCTGGTCGCCCAGGGCCGCATAACCACCGAGGAGGCCCGCAGCCAGGTCGACGAGCTGTTGACACGCATGCAAGATTGAGCCCATCTGCGATGCAAATTCTCCTGGGCGTCACCCTGTCGTTGCTGGCGGGCGGGATAGCCACCGCTCTGTATGCATGGTTGGTTTGGTGGCTCGACCGTCACGAAAAGGAGCCGTGGTGGCTGCTGGTGCTGGTCTTTGTGTGGGGGGCCGTCCCGGCCGTCGTCTTGTCGGTCGTTGCCGAGGTCATCCTCGACGTTCCCATCTCCGTTCTGGGGCAGGGGCTCGCCTACGAAATCGCCGGCACCAGCCTGGTGGCCCCCGTCGTCGAAGAGGTGGCCAAAGGGTTGGCAGTCTTTGGCGTCCTCTTTTTTGTGCGCCGTGAAATGGACAACGTGCTCGACGGCATCGTCTATGGCGCGATGGCCGGCCTGGGCTTCGCCCTCACCGAGAATTTCTTCTACTTCGTCGGCAGTCTTCTGAAAGTGGGATGGGGCTTGTGGGTTGTGGTGGTCTTGACGCGAGCGATCATCTTCGGATTGAACCACGCCTTCTTCACCGGGATCACCGGCGCGGCGTTGGGCTACGCCCGCCTCAGCACCAACGCAGCGACTCGATTGTTTGTCCCCCTGCTGGGTCTGAGTGGCGCTATACTCTTTCACGCGGTTCACAACTTCGGCGCGACGCTGGCTTCGGTCACGTGTTTCGGCTTGCTGTTCAGCCTGGTGGCCGATTGGGGCGGAATTTTGATGCTCGGCGTGGTCATCGGGTTGGTCTGGCGGCAGGAGAAGCAGTGGATCCAGACGCAATTGAAATCCGAGGTGGGGACGACGCTCCGACGCGATGTTTACGATCTGGCGGTCTCGTATCGCAAGCGGGTGAGGACACAACTCCGGGCTTTGTGTCGTGGCGACGTCCGCGCCTGGCGGTTGAGCCGACGTCTGACCCAGGCTGCGACCGAACTCGCCTTCAAGAAGCACCAGCTCGCCACGTTGGGCGACGAGGGGGAGACCAAGCAACTGATCGAGGGCCTGCGGGATCGGCTGGTGAAGCTACAGCGTTAGCCGGGAGCCTTATACCAATTGTGAGAAGAAAGGCTGTGAAATCTCTTTCCATTGCCGAGGGGGAATCGCCCCGGAATGGGGATTCCAGGGCTACGCGGTGGGCCTCCGGGGCTACGCGGTGGGCCTCCGGGGCTACGCGGTGGGCCTCCGGGGCTACGCGGTGGGCCTCCGGGGCTACGCGGTGGGCCTCCAGGGCTACGCGGTGGGCCGATGAGAACCTGGCAGCGCCGGAATCCCTATTCCGGCG
>JAJRXB010000388.1 GCA_024276515.1 Chloroflexota bacterium | reverse complement strand
CCTGATAGGCTTCTCTCCACCAAGCCTGGCCCAGGAAGCACCCCCTGCCCCATCACCGGCCCAGGAAGTCATCTACCTGACCAACTTGGCACGGGAGAAGGCCGGGCTACCGCCATTGAAGGAGAATCCTCTGCTGGCCCAGGCAGCTCAGGCACACGCCGAAGCCATGTCCACAGGCGACTTCTTCGACCACAACGATCCCCACACCGGCACTTCACCGGCCGATAGGATTTCGGCCGCCGGTTACCGCTGGTCGGTGGTCGCCGAAAACATCGGCGGGGGCGATACGTCACCGTCCGAAGTGATACAAGGCTGGATGGAGAGTTCCGGCCACCGGGCGAACATCCTCAATCCTCGCGCCCGCGAGATCGGGGTGGGATACGTTTTCGATGCCAATGACACCTTCCCCCAACCCGATAGCCCTTATCGTCACTATTGGGTCCAGAACTTCGGTACTGACTCCGACGTCCTTCCTTTAATCATCGATAATGAAGCCTTTTCGGTCAAGACACGTGAAGTCAACCTCTACATTTACGGCGAAGGGTGGGCCATCGAGATGCGCCTGCGTAACGACGAGTCACCTTTCGGCGAGTGGCAGCCCTTCCAGGCAAAGGTGAACTGGGAGTTGCCTGCTGACGAAGGGCTCCATACAGTGACTGTGGAACTGCGCGACGCCACAGGTCAGGTGCGGACAGCTAGCGATACGATCTACTTCTCCACAGCCGTCCCCACACCAACCCTCCCTCCCACCCTTGCCCCAACCGCCGTCGTCCCGCCGACCACTGCTCCGGGCGGTGACGAAGCAGTGCGTTTGGAGAAAAGTGTGGATCCTTCCACCACGGAGCCCGGCGAAGAGGTGACGGTCAATCTCACGCTGGTCGCCGGTAGCTCGATCTGCGGGCCAGAAGTCGTGGGCAAACCGCTGGATGTGGTGCTCGTCATTGACCACTCGGGTAGCATGGAAGATATGATCTCCACGCTCTTTGGCCTGCGATCCAAACTGGTCAACGCCAAAGAAGCGGCCAGTGCTTTCGTGGATGAGATGAGTATGGAGAACGATCGGGTGGCCGTCGTTCAATTCAGCGACTTTGCTGACCTGCTTCAGTCACTGAGCCACGACTCGGCTGCCGTCAAATCCGCCATAGACAGCATCAGTGGTGGGGGCGGCACTGCCATTGATGCTGGGCTACAAGCAGCTCACGAAGAACTCGGCAGCAATGGACGAAGTGACGCCGCATTGGTCATCATCATTCTTTCTGACGGGCAAAGTGACCTCTCTCCTGCCGTCAACCAGGCTGATGCTGCGAAGGCCGATGGCATCCGAATCATCTCTGTGGGCATTGGCAGCGATGTGGATCAGGATCTGATGCAACAGATCGCCAGTGATCCAGCCGATTATCATTTCTCACCGGACACTTCCGATCTCAAAGAAATCTACGTCGCCATCGCTCAACAGATACGTGAATTCCTGACGGCTACCGATATTCGGATTCGTCACACTTTCGACCCGGCGAAGATTCAGGTCATCCCGGATTCCATCTCCGATGGCGGCGTGTTGACGGGCAAAACCGCGCAAGACACCGTGTTGTGGAACCTGGATGCATTGGGTGATGAGCCGCGTTCCGTCTCATACCGGGCTCGTGCCCGCCAACCCGGTCAGTTATTCGTGGATGTACGCGAACAGGTCGAATACACTTTGTGCGAACGTGAGGCGCGAGCCTTTTTGACCGCGCCGGGGCTATGGTTGCAGGTTTCCGAGCCCACTCCTACTCCCACCCCAACATCAGCGGCTACGCCGACGCCCGCCGGAGCGATGATCACCCCAGCAGCGCCAACTCCCGTTCCCGGCTTGCTGGATACGTTACCTCTGCCTCGTCCCACCCAGCCGCTCTTCTGCTCCAGTCGCTATTGGTGGGTGCCAGCTTTGCTGCTCCCTTTGCTGCTGGTATTATTGCTGTTCCTGTTGCTCTGGTGGTGGTCGCGCCGCAACGAGGTGGCGTGGTACAACTTGTGGAAAGATTGGAAATGGCCATGCCGTATCCTATCCCTTCTGTTCTTGCTCTACGTGCTTTTCCTGGCCTTCCTCATTGGTCGTGAATTGTTCGTCGGCCTGTGCAAACCCACGGAGGCGGTCTATTTCTGGCGGATGGACCCCAGCCGGGGCGAATTCGGCATCTTCCTCACTAACCAGGCAGAGGGAGCCCAACCCGTCCCCTTCAAATCCCTAAACCGGGAGGGGTGTATGGGCTGTCACGCCGTGTCCAGTGCTTCCCACCGCATCGCGGCCGTGATAGGTCCTATCCCCGGTCAGGGAGTGGTCTATGGCCTATCGGGCAAGAAGGTAGAGGTGCCACCCATTGATGCCATCTACTACGCCTGGTCACCCGACGGCCAGAAACTGGCTTTTGCCGACTCGGTCGGCGACATTCACATCCTGGACTTGCAAACGGGCATCGTGACTTCCCTATCGGGGGCCAGCGATCCGAGCCTTGTCGAAACTATGCCCACCTGGTCACCCGATGGGCAAACCATCGCCTTCGTACGTAGTCAGTCATCTATCGGCATCGGGGGGGCCAGCGTCGAAGGGCCTTCGGACATTTACACTCTGCCGGCCAGCGGGGGTCAACCACGACCTCTGCCGGGTGCCAGCGGGGATGGTTTCAACTACTACCCAGCCTATTCCCCTGACGGGCGCTGGCTGGCTTTCACGCGCCACACCGCCGGACAGAGAAGTTACTCCGACGGGGCGGCCGAGATCTACTTGGTGCCGGCGACCGGTGGTGACCCACTTCGGCTGGCAGCCAACGATGCGCCGGGCGGCGCACCGCTGCAAAACGTGAGCAACTCCTGGCCTACCTGGTCTCGAGACGGGCGCTGGCTGGCTTTCAACAGCAAGCGGAACGACCCGGCTTTCGATGTGTTCGTGACAGCCATTGACGAGAACGGCAACTCGGGACCAGCCATACCCCTACCCGGTGCGGCCGAGCCGGGGGTGTTCGAACATACACCCTTCTGGGGTGAGCCTCCCCAACCGTTGCCACTTTGGCAACGACTGCTGAACCTGTGGCCGTGGTTGTTGCCCCTGTTGTTGCTCTTGTTGCTACGCTGGCTGCTTTGCCGCGAGGCAGTACCACCGCCACCGCCTATGCCCCCTCTCGGCCGACGACCTGAGCCGCGAGAACCGTTGAAGTTTCTGGGGCAGTGGCGCGGTATCCCGCCGGAGTGGGATCCGGCCCCTACGTTGGTCATCGGCCTGGGAGGTACCGGGCGCTGGGTGTTGACTCACCTCAAGAAGAACCTGCTGGATGCCGGTGCCGGCCAGTGGCGTGACCAGGTTCAATTGTTGCTCTTGGATACGGCACCCCAGGAGGTGATTCAGGGGCAGGAGGTGCCGGTGCAGTTTGCCGGCGTGAGCCTCAACGACGAGGAGCAATTGGTCGTCGGCGAAGACTTGCGCGACCTCATCCAGCGTATAGCCCAAGAGCCGGACGCCGAGCTGGAGATGAGGACCTGGTTCCCAGCCGAGGAGTACACTCGCATCCGCCACTTGCCCGACGCTCAAATGGATGCCCGCCGCACCACGAACCAGCGACGCCCCATTGGTCGGGCAGTTGTCTTCCGTGACGTTCAGGAAGGTGAGGCCTCGCGTCTGTGGCAGGCCCTCAGCCAGGCAGTGCGGCGAGTAGTGCACGAGGAGCAGGCGCGGGTGATCATCGTGGGTTCGCTGGCCGGTGGGTTTGGCAGCGGGGCGCTGGCCGACGTGGCCTACCTGGCCCGTCGGGCGGCCGAGGTCGGCGGACAGAGAGTTGCGGCCGTCATCACCGCCTTTCTGGCCACCGACAACGCCTTCGTAGTCCACACCCGCTCTCCCCAATTGAAACTGAACAGCATGGCTACCTTGCGCGAACTGGGGCGTTTCCTGCTGGCGCGGGGGCGACCGTTCCCTATGACCTACGACCGGCGGAGCCGTGACGCGGTTCTCAACGGCTACATCGAGTGGTCTCTGTTCGACGAGGTTTTCCTCTTCGACGGCCAGCGACCGCAATACCCCTTGACGTTGCTGGAACCCGAGCGGGGGCTGTTCCCCTTGATGGCCGACCTGGTGACGGCTTTCATTGACCGGGGCAGTCGGTTGATGGAAGAAGTGCGCGGCAACCTGCGCACCCAGGCGGCTACAGTGCAAGTCGAGCAGGGGGAGCCGGTCATCAGCACGATGGGAGGCTACACCTATCGTCTCCCCTTGCGCGACCTGGTCCGAGGGTTAAAGCTGCGCTTCGCCCACGATCTGCTGGTGCTATACTTGGCCGGCCCTGAGTTTCGAGGGAAGGAGATCGCTTTGTCTCCTGGCCTCTGCCAGGATAAATATCCGGATGGGCTGCCGGTGATGGTAGATCACTTCTTGCGAGGCCGGCTGTATGGCCAGGGAGAGGGAGTTGGTGGCGCCACCATCTTGGTGGCCGACTTGGCTCAGGGAGGCAACCCGGACCCAACCTGGCGAGGACTGACTTTTGGTGGAGTGAAAGAGCACCTGTCCCACTTCCGACAAGTACTCAAGGCCACCACACTACGCCTGCTCAACGGCCAGCCGGGGGATGAGATCACGGTTGCCCGTAGTGGCAAGCTGGGTTACACCCTGACCTTCTTGGACGAATTGGCCGTCACTTTGCGCCGGGCGCGGGAGCGGGCGGAGTATCTGGGGGGGCAGATACCCGAGACGATGCAAGATGGGCACAAAGCCGTGCTCGACCTCATCACTCAGGAAGGGGCCCTCGTGGACCAGGTGCGTGAGCAGGTCGCGGGGGGGGCTGATTTCCTGCTGGGCCGAACGTCGGCCGACGTGCCAGGACGAAAACCAGAGCGATACGGATTGCTGGAGGTGCTGCGAGAGCGCCTGGCCCGAGAACGTGAATGGCGTGAGGAGATGCGCCAGATAGCGGGACGCCGCACCTTCGCTGAGGAAGCGTTCTTCGAGCAACTGTACCAGAACTACTTTGCCCCTTACCTCAGCCGCGAGGGCCTGGAGAGCATGTACTGGCGGGAGCAAGATGGACGTTTGGAGTTGGCACTGGCGATGGAGAAGTGGAAAGGAGCCGGTTTCTCCGCCGGTGAAGGGGGGCAAGAGCAATTCCTGTCCGCGCTGCTGGACCTGGCCGAGACAGTTGGGCAGAGGGTTTGGGAACGGCGGATGGACTCCTTCTTCGACGACGAGGAGCGCGGTCTGTGGCGGGATGAAAGGCTGATGCGTCAGGAGGCCGAAGAAGCCTGCGCCTGGGCCCAACCGGTGACCACTGTGCGGGTCGGCATGGCCCGCGAGCAGCAGCCCCACCGTTATCTGTGGGTGAACCCCACGGTGCGTAGCCGGGATACGTTGGCCCGGCAAGTGCAACTGGTGGCCAACATGCGCGAAGAGGTGCAGCGCCTGAATGCCACCGATCCGTATAGCGCGACGCTCATCACCTCGCTGGACATACTGCCCTTGTCGGCACTGGATTGCACCACCCGCTTGGAGATGGAATACCGGAACGCCCACCGGTTGGGCGAAGCGACCTGGGCACGGGAGGCACGGTTGTTGCCGGAACCGGTCCACGTTTTTGCCGCCGAGCGACATGCCCTGATTTACGAACAACGCCTGGGCGAGTTGCACGAGCCGCCGCGCCTCTTCCATCCCCTTTTCGTGGCCGCTCTGGAGGACATGGAGCGGGCGCGGGCCTTCGCCCTGGCCTATGCCTTGCGCTGGGTGGAGCGGAGTCGTTTTCAGGAGCGCGGCGAGTGGCGCGAACACTACGTGCTGTCCCTGCCCGGGCAAGGCGAGGAAATCCCATTGACCCGGGCCGACCGGCCTGACGACCCGGTGGCCCTGGTGGTGCGGGCCATGCAGGGCTTTGTGCTGGGCCACCCGCGCGAGGACGTAGTGCAGCATCAATACTCCGCCAATGAACTAGCCCGGATGGTGGTGGAGGCGGTGGCGACCCACGTCCCAGCGTCGGGCCCAGCTTTGCGCGACTTCCTGGTTGGGAAGCCAGCCGACCTCGTCGGCGAGACTCGCATTGGGGCGGACGATTTCTGGTCCTTCGCCCGATTGGTGGTGGGGGATGAGTTGGAGGGGATAGGGATCTGTGCTCTGCACTAATAACGACGGAGGATAACAATGGGATGGGAACCAATAGAGGAAGCTCTTTTCCAGATACCTTCGGATGTAAGATTGTTCATGGAACCTGGTTTCCTCGTCACTGTTTTTCTGTTTGCTTCATTCGGTTGGTTTTGGAGCACTTGGCAACTAGGTAAGTTAGCGACGCCTCTAAGTGAATCAGAACGGGCAAGACCAATGACACCGCTCGGCGAAGTTCTCGGCATACTGTTTTCCAGCAATTGGGAACGATGGTGGAGCGATTACCGCCTGATATTCTGGGTGATTGGCGCACTGAGTTGGTTGTGTTCGTTATTGGCACTGCTCCCGCTATTCTGGCCTAATCTGATATTGCTCAGCCTTGGAATATCTTCAGTTTGGCAATTGCTGCCAAATGGCGTAGCGCAGCTCATGCAGCGCATTAGGATATCAGGGTGGGGCAGCGTTTGGCTTACCTTGACAGTCTGGGTGGTAGTATTCATAGTGAAGATTGATCCACGCAGCGTGATGCAAGGCATGGGAAGAGAACATGCTAAAGGTTCCTTTGAAGATGGGAAAGCCACGGGCGATGCGCTGGTTGAGGAAGGCACAAACATACAAGTGCAAGGGAAGGAGAAGGAACTAGAACAAGTACGTTCTTTTTACCTCACATTATATGGGAAGAAGTCTCTTCCTTCATATGTCTGGCTGAATGGCGAAGAATGGCAGATCCAGCGTTCGTACGAAATCTCTTCAACAGAGATTTATTTCAGCGACGATATGGTTGGCGCCAATGCACATCATGTAACCGTTCAGACTTCTGCTCCTGATAACCCAGCCCAATCGGTTTGCTTGCGTTTTGATCCGAGCGACAATACTCTCAGAGGACCAGCCTATCCAGAGTTGTCGAATGATCTGAGGAAGTTTACTCATGACAAGAGGAGAAAAACTGAAAGTGTACGGCCTGGGATGTTCTTCTTAATCGAGACGCCACAAAAGGAACTCTTGACACTGCAGTTCTCTCTTGAGGTTCCTAATGTGAAAGGAAAGGAATCATCACATGGCATCTCTAAGACATAAGTCGTTTTGGGTCCTTGGGGCTATCTTGATTTGCATAGTTGCGCTGTTTCACAGTGTAGTGTCACTCGGTGACGGCGCAGTTTTCAATGTTGTTCAGAACAACACTTCTTCTCATCGAACAAGAGATGACATTCCCGAGTGCATTGAGCTATCGGATGATGAGGGGGATGAAACAAAATGGGGATATTGGTATGACAAACAAGCAATTGTGATTACATTAAAGATCAACCCCGATGTTGTTAAAGACAAAAACTTCAAGGCCGATTGGACATTACAATCCGTTCGCAAACCTGAAGTATTAGCAGATGCGATCACTTATCTACCACCACTGCACGTGAACTTTCTATTCGACATTGACAGTGAGGCACAAACACCTTCGAATTACGAGCAATCACAGAGAGACGCCATTTTCTGGTACGACCTTCTTTGGAAGAATGTTGTACCCGCATTCAGCTTTGATGGAGGGTCAGACAGCGAAAGCGAAAAGGGTTTTGTCTACGTCTCTCGAGATAGGTCGCAACCCTCATATCTGGAAGATGGCACAGACGCAAGAGAGGTATACGTGTGGATGAGAGATGCCCTGATGCCGAATTCAGGTCCGCATACTGGTACTGGCAACCAGGGACAGTCGGTTGGTGAATATCTCACAGCCAAGACGAAGGAACAGAAGCTAGACGAAGGACGAGCTCCCATTTGGATCATTTTTCGTTGGCACTCAATTGAAAGCTTGGACACTTTAGAATCTGTCCCGGGCGATTACGCACTAGAAGAACTCAAACAATCAGGAGCCAACGTTTTTCTCTTAATGATTGGACGCTCTGGCACTCTTCCTGTTAAGAAAGCTGAGTGGGAGTATTACGAGAGGAAGTGGAGAGAAAGATACCGTTGCAGGATAAGATATGTATTTGTCTCAGATCAAGACCTCAACCTGAAAGGGCAACTCACTGACTTCAAACAAGAGGTGGATATTATCCACAGCAAGATAAGGATACCGATTCGCATACCTTACTCACTATATGCTGAGCAACTTGAAAATGGCAAGCTGAAAATCGAATACACACCTGGATCTTCGAGTGGCCGTCAGTGCTCCGTGGAGATCGGTGATTGGCGACCACAAGGGAAGGCCCTGGAGATTAGTTGGTTTGATGTATGCTATGCGTTTTTATCATTTTATTCAGTTGCAGTCTTCCTCTTTTCTGTAACTTTCCTATGTGGCCTTTGGGTGCTGAAAAGGGATGTCTGTGGTATAGGGAAAGCAGTCTCGGGATACCTTTCCAACAGAAAAAAGGGCCAACTGAAGGATGATCATCCAGAGTGGCCTGGAGAGGGGCGTTTCGGGTCAAACAATGAGGCCGCTAACAGGAGGCAAGCAGATGATAGATAACTGGTTTGAGCTCTTCTTTGCACTGCTCCCTGCGTTCGGGACCCTGGCTGCTACTATTGCTGCCCTAGCACTTGGTGCGCATCTGTCAAAGGGACGATTTGGCTTCAAAGAATATATGGTACTTGCCCGGAAGAATAAGGCGGGAGTAGCTGTGATTGCCATGTTCTTCCTCTTGCTGCTCTCGCTGACTTACAATAAGACAATACCGCGTGAGAATACGGTTGCTTTAATGCTTGTGGAGGGCATTAGTACGGGTGTTGGATCAGGTGGTACTGTTGAGGTGATCGCTCCAATTAGGCCTCTTGATACGGCTATTCCTATACCTACGTTCACTCCAACTCCCATGCCTACATCTACCTCTACTCCCACGTTCACTCCAACGTCTACCCCTACCTTCATTCCTACTCCCACATTCACTCCAATCTCTACACCTACATCTACTCCTACCCCCACATCCACTCCAACTCCTACGCCCACTCCAACTCCTACGCTAATTATGCCCGAAGAGTGTCGTCTGCCAAACGCTCCAGCAGACAATGGATTTGGATTCATTGTGCCTCGGTCCGGCACACACTTCGACCCACCAAGAGACTATTTCGAGATATTGGTTGGAGGATATGACAATTACACCATTCGTTATGGACGCTATGGACAACAAGAATCTCACAAAAAACAGAAAATTGAGTTCTGGCCTGCCGTATTGAAGTGCAAAGAAACAAAAGATGGCCCCCGGTGCCAGCAGGATATCTCAAAGGAAGACTTGAATGAAGAAGGGGTGATGGCTGTAAATTGGGGAAAAGTCGTGGGTAGCGGGAATTACATCTTTCTTCTGCAAGTGGAGAAGGGAGTGGAAACTTACTGCACCCATGTATTTAACGTGCAGATTGCAGATCACGGCAACTTCCAAGGAAAGAACCCAAAATGAGCGATCTATCTTGTACGTCTCTCCTCGGCCGCACCCTGACCTTTGGCCCTGCTCGTTACCGCCTGGAGAAAGTGCTGGGCGGCGGGGCTACGGCCGTCGTCTTTCTGGGCGTGGCCCCGGAAGACCCGGAGAACAAGGAGAAAAACGTGGCCATCAAAGTCGCCAAGGCCGACGAGCAATGGCAAAAGGCCCTGGCGCGGGAGTGGCGTAACCTGCGCACTTTGGCCCGTGCAGAAGAGCAGGCACGAAGAACTCATTACTTCCCTCGTGTCCTATACCCCAACAGCGAGGACGACTTGCGACAAGATGTATACCTGGAGGACGGACGGGCCACCTTTCTCGTTTTGGTTCAGGAACTCGTCCCCGGTATCGGCGTCCACGATCTGCTACTGGACTACCCGCCCGGCTTGCGCTTGCCCGAGCCGTTGGCCCTGGAGATTGCTTGTCAGTACGCCGAAATGCTCACCATCCTGCACCGCGCCAAGCTCACCTGCGCCGACCGCAAACTGGCCGACCTGCGCTGGCAGAAACGGTACGACTTCCGGCAAGGTAAACCGGATGACCTGGTTCGCTGGCGGGACGAGCCCCCTGGTCACCTGATGGTGCTGGACTGGAACGTGACCGAGCGCGCCTCTGAGGGGCCTTATGGGACTATTGCCCTGGACATCTTTCGTTTCGGGATCCTCTGGCACCGGATGTTACTCGGGGAAGAGCCGCGTTTCCGGCGTGGAGGAAGCTGGCAGCTCGAAGAACCCCTGGAGAAACATCCTGTCTGGCCGCAGCTTTCCTTCGGCACCCGTGAGATCCTTTCCAATCTGCTCTACCCCGTTCTGGAGCGCCGCTACTTGGAAGCAAATGCGTTGCTGGCCGATTTGCGAAGGCAAGTCGAATTATGGAAAGCAGAAGGGGTGGATCTGATATCCAGCTTCAAACCAATCCACAGTCGTTATGTTGATCATCCATGGGATGATCTGACGCCCGCCGATGTGAAGACAGCATTTGCTGCCGCTGACGTGCTTCGTGTTCGGATCGAGGAATGGAGAGAAGTAAGGCACCTCGACTTCAAGAACACCCACCGTGGCTTGCGGCTAGCGGTGTCCGAAGCCCCTTTCCATAAATTGAGAGAGGCGATGACCGAGGCGCGGTGGGGTGCGGTCAAAGACGAGATCGAACGGTTGCGGGCCGAATACCACGATCCGGCCCGACTGCTGCACCTGGACCGGTATGGGCAAATCGCAGCTCTGGCAGATGAGGCCAGGAGTGCTTGGGAGCAAGTAAAGCCCTTGTTCGAGCGCAGTGACTTGATTTTCGACTTCGATCGGCCCGGTGAGTTGGAAGTAAGAGGGACTCTGAATGACGAGCATGTACATGATTGGAAAAGAGACGCAGAAGCTGAAGACCGACAGGGATGGCAACTCACCAAAGTTCGTTTGTGGCAGGAAGCCGGTTACCGCCTGGCGTTAACCAGAGGGCGCACTCTGAAGGATAGCGGGGAGTATAGTGCAGCTAACGACGTGTTCAGTCACATGTCAACACTGCGTCAATCTCTGATCGCTCATGGCCCTCAGATTATGCCCTGGCTGGATCAACTGTACGGCGATCCTGCACCGGAGCAGGAGGAAATAGAAGCCATTGTTAAAGCAGGGGAGGATATAGAGAGAGCGTTTGAACGAGGGTTACAGGCCATTAGAGATGACTTGCAAGTGTTGGTTGATGCCACGAACACCGTCGCCGCGGCGCGGCGAATGGCACCTGATAATCCGTTCTTGGGTGACCTCTCCCTATTGCTCGCAGCAGAGGATGAGTATCGGGGCTTGCGTCACAAAAATTTGCTGCTGGAGATACAGCGACTGGGAGAAGTGTGCCGGAAGTGGGACCGTCTCGTGGGAATACCCGTTACATCTTCCAACGACGTCGATAGCAACCTGGCTTCGCTTGAGCGCGTGTTGAGGGAATACTCGCCGCAAATTAAAGAAAAGATGGAAAGGAGGCAGAGTGAGCTACAGCGTCAGGTTCTCCAGCGTATCGGCGCAGAACCCCAGACCGATGAGGCAAGTGATTTCTGGCATATTCGTTTCCTGATAGAGACATATCGGCAGACCTTTTCTGAGGATAAAGAGTTTGATCAAAAGCTATACGACTATCTCGATGATCTGTCGAAGCGCTGCCGAGGGTTGGAGAAAAGCTTGAGTCGCCAGTGCTCATCCTCCCCATTGACCTTCGACCGGCAAGAGTGGCAGAGACTTGTAAGGTGGGCCCAACGAGGTGAACTCATAGCTGATGCAGTTGGGTACAAATGGCCCGACGAATTGGACTCAGAAGAGGTAAAAAAGAAGTTAGAAAATAGGCGCGCGCAGGTCTTTGAAAAGAGAGTGCAAGCAAGTGGCTGTCTTGAACGCCTCATTGGGCGGCGACAAGAAGGAGGTACTACGTATGGCACAGAATAGTCTGCCCACCTCAGAACTGGAAGCGTTGCGCGAGCTTGCGGACTTGGGCATTGGCGAGGTCGCCGG
>JAJRXB010000387.1 GCA_024276515.1 Chloroflexota bacterium | reverse complement strand
CTGGCAGATGAATTCGAAAACTACCTGACCTCTCGCTCCTTTCCTTCAGCTATGCTGAATACCTACGGTTACAACGCCATCCACCCAATGTTCGAAGCCATCCGTCCAATGTTAGAATGATTTATCTATTAGAATCCTCTGGCGCTGACGCCAAAGATGCCTGCCGGCAGGTGGATGTTTGCCGCTTCGATGCGCTCGATGAATTTGGGGCGAATGCCCGTCGGTTTCAGTCGTCCGATGACCCGGCCACCTTCCATTCCCTGCTGCTCAAACTGGAAGATGTCGGACATCACGATGACGTCGCCTTCCATTCCCTGCACTTCGGTGATGTTGACAACTTTGCGCGTCCCATCGCGGAAGCGTTCTTGGTGGACGATCAGGTCTATAGCCGAAGCAATCTGCTCGCGGATTGCGCGCACCGGCAGATCCATCCCGGCCATCAAACACATCGTCTCCAGGCGCGACAGGGTGTCACGGGGACTATTCGAGTGAGCGGTGGTCAGGCTACCCTCGTGACCGGTATTCATCGCCTGAAGCATATCCAGGGCCTCGCCGCTGCGACACTCCCCCACCACGATGCGGTCGGGGCGCATACGCAGGCTATTGACGACCAGGTCACGAATGGGGACCGCCCCTTTGCCCTCGATATTGGGGGGGCGCGCTTCCAGGGTGACGACGTGCTCCTGTCGGAGTTGCAATTCTGCTGCGTCCTCGATGGTGATGATGCGCTCGTCGGAAGGGATGAAGCTCGACAAAACGTTGAGCAACGTTGTTTTACCGGAGCCAGTACCTCCAGACACGATGATGTTGATCCTGGCGACCACACACGCTTTCAGAAACTCCATCGCTTCTTCGGTGATGGTCCCAAAGCGAACCAGGTCCTCTACGGTGAGCGGGATTTTGGAGAATTTGCGGATGGTGAGGGTGGGGCCGTTGAGAGCCAGGGGCGGGATGATGGCATTGACACGAGAGCCATCGGGCAGACGAGCATTCACCATCGGCGAGGCTTCGTCGATGCGACGCCCCAGTGGCGACACGATGCGGTCAATGATGCGCATCAAGTGATCGTCGCTTTCAAAAGACATGTTGACTTTTTCGATCTTGCCCTGACGCTCGATGAAGATTTTGTGCGGTCCGTTGACCATGATTTCGGTGATCGATTCGTCGGCCAGCAATGGCTCAAGGGGACCAAGCCCCAAAATTTCGGCGACGATCTGCTCAAAGAGACGTTGTCGCTCCTGTCGGGTCAGGATGGTGCCTTCCTGAGCCAGGATCTGGTCATACATTTCTTCTATCGTATGGCGTACTTCGTCGGTCCGGGCGACATCCATTTGTGGATCCAATTCAGCGATCAGCTTATCCTGGATCCGCTCTTTCAATTCTCGAAAAGTGTCCGGCTTTGAGGCTGGTGCCCGTCGTGCACGGAGCTCCTCCAGCCGGGAAGAAGGTCCAGTAACTTGGTGTCCCCGTTCAATCCGTTTCAACAGTGACATCGCCTAATCTCCTTATACAAACCGCTCTTGCCTATCCAAATAAACGTCCCAACGCCGCTCTGCCAGGTACTTGGCTGGCCTCTTCGCCCTCACCAGCTTTTTCGGCCATCATACTGACCAGATGCCGGGCCAGCGCCACCGTTGCCTGCGCCAGGGGGCTGTTTTTGGCTATGGTTATATAAGGTTTGCCCTGATTGGCAGCGTCGGTGGCTGTGCGTTCATCCAGGGGGAGCTGAGAGGTCACCGGATATTTGATGTGGTTCTGGATGTCTTCGGCACGAATGTTGGTGTGACGACCCGCTTTGTTCAAAACAAGGACGGTTTTGCTCAATGGGTATTCCAGTGCTTCCGTCACTTCGAAGAAGAGTTTGGCATCTTTAATGGCCGGGATGCTAGGGGTGATGACGAGGACGATGTGATCGGCCGCATCGAGGACGGTGAGTGTGGCGTCGGATAATGTGCTTGCCGTATCAATAACGATGTATTGATAAAGATGCCGCATCTTCTCAAGAACTGCGTTCAAGATGCCCGGAGCTACCAGGTCGGCCATCTCGGGACGAGATGGAGCCAGTAAAGCCCTGATGCCAGAAGGATGGTCCACCATCACGTTGTTGAGTAACTCGTAGTCCAACTCGTCAATGTGTGGAGCCAGGTCGGCGATGGTCCGGTTAGCTCGCAAATTGAGCAGCACGGCCACGTCGCCAAATTGCAGGCTGCTGTCAACCAGGGCTACCTGGGTCGCCTCCACCTGGTGCAGGGCAACGGCCAGATTGATGGCCACGGTACTGCAACCTGTGCCTCCCTTGGGGCTGAAGACAGCGATGATCTTCCCCTCTTCTTCAGGGCGGCGCTCCTCCTTCTCCTTGTCTGGAATCACAGGGGCCGGCATTGGCCGTCGCAATTCGTAAACGCGACGGATGCTGCTGATGAGTTCGTCGCTGGAAAAGGGTTTGATCAAAAACTCGCGCGCGCCCGCCAGCATCGAGCGGCGCAGGTAGTCGGCCTCGCCCTGCACCGACATCATAATGATTTGAGCGAACGGCACCTGCTGGGTGATGGCCTCGCTGGCGGTGATACCATCGATGCCCGGCATATTGATGTCCATCAGGACGACGTCGGGCTGCAACTCGCCGGCCATGGCGATGCCCTCTTCGCCGCTGGTGGCAGCTCCCACGACCTCGATGTCCGTCTCAAAGAAGAGGAGTTTGCGCAGGTTTTCGCGCGTTTCCGGGATGTCGTCTACGATGAGGACACGAATCTTCTTTTGCTCTCCCCCTGGTTGACCTGCTTGTGCCATAGTATCGCCTGCTATCTATTGCCTACTGTCGGCTATTGTCCGGCCTCCTCGGGCGGCGGACTGGGCTGCTCTGAAACGCCCTCGGTGGTGAAAGCCTCGCGAGCGAAGCCGTATTCCAGCTTGGGGGGCACAGCGATGTTAAATCGAGTCAACATATATTGCAGGGTGACCGCTTCGGGCTGGTAGCGTGCTTCTTCGGATTTGGGGGCGCGCAGGGCCAGTTCCATGTACATCTCCGACTGCCGGGCCCAGAGTAACACCAGCGCGTCTTGCGGCTCCACCGCCAGGGTCACAATGTCGGGCGGCGGGGGTGGAGCCGGGGGCTGTCCCTCCTCGGCAGGAGGCGGCTGCTGTGACGGCAGCTCAATCCAGGGGCCAACGCGCAACACTTTGGCCGCCGGCACGGTGAGCTGGGCCACGCGCCGGGGGCGTTGAGCCTCGCGCGGGTAGACGATGCTGCCAATCCCTTCGGGCAACCCTGGAGGGATCTCGAAACGCCCCTCATCGTTTGGCGACGAGAGTGTGAACGACACCTCGCCGGTATCCGGGTCAACGCGAGTGGTGAGGAAGGAGATGAGGTTGGGCAATTTGGTCTGGAACTCTGAGTCCAGGTCGATGAAGGAAGCGACGATGAGCACGTCCACGTAGTCGCCGGGCTGGATGGCATAGGCCACGCTGGATTGTTCGTTAATAGGGAAGGCGACCGCGACGCGACCTTCGGGGATGAGCAGAGCTGCCTGGCCGGCTGCTCCTTTTTCGGCCAGCATGCTGCGCAAAATGGGTTGTCCCTGCACAATATCGGTTGCGGCCACGCGCCCGATGGTCTCCGACACGTCGCCGATGACGTCGGGGGGCACGTTGGTGGAGGGCCAGTCACGCAGGCCCAATGTCCCTTCTACAAATTCCCCACCTCGGGGGATGGGTTGCAGCGCCACCCACACTTTTTGTGTGGGCACGGCCGTCGGCGGGATTCCTTCACCAGGGGCCGGTGTGGGGCCGGTCGGAGGGGTTATCAGGCCACCGCCTTGTCGGGTGAGCACGACCAGGATGATGACGGCGGTAGCCAGGCCCAAGATGACACCGAGGACAATCAATAGTCTGCCGCGTCGCATGCCACTTCCTCCCTTGAGATGTAATATGTCAACGGTTGGTGCTTATCATTATGACTATAATACCATCTTACGGCAAAAAGTCAAGGGAGTCATCTGCAGCCTCAGCAGATCTAAGTTGGCTCATATTATGAAAAGTGTGCCGATATGTCACCGCGAGCCGGAGGCGAAGCGGTCTCAGCCGTTGGTGAGCGGGGATTGCTCACCTGCACTTGCGTGCGGTGCAAGTGTCGCTTCGCTCGCAATGACATGCACAGATTCTAGACATGAGCCTTTAAGTTTTGTGCTCACGATGGGTCCGTCCCACAGATTTGGAGCGTGAAATTTGGACCCGCCGAGCCCTATCGGGCAGATGCAGGGCAACCAATTGGCGAATTACCCAGCAGGGACAAAGCATCCCAAAGAGGTCATCGCTGCCGGATGGATTGCCTCGATGTGTCGAGCGGGCAACTTCCAGACGCCCGGTGTCAGGAATGCTTCGTCCCTGCTTCCACTCTATCGATTTACCGAATCAGGCGCACGTAAATGTTGGATAAGATTTGATCAAAAATGGCATCCAGGTCTTTGGGCGACGGGGCGAAGAAATAGGTGCCGCGTGTTTCGTCGGCCACGGCTTGTAGTAACT
>JAJRXB010000386.1 GCA_024276515.1 Chloroflexota bacterium | reverse complement strand
TGGCGGCGAGAGGAGGCAAAGCCCTCACCCACCCCCGCCTGCACCCCCTCCCTCTCCCAATTTGGGAGAGGGAGGGGGTTGGGGGGAGGGAGAGGGCAAGCCCTCGCGCTCCCAAACATCATCAACGCTTAACGGGGAGACCACCAAAGCTTTTAGGAAGCATCAATAGCCCCACCTGGAGGAAGTTGTATGTCTATCGATTTTGCCAAAGCCATCGCCGCCGAATTGGGGGTCCGCCCGGGCCAGGTCGCTCGCTCCATCCAACTCTTCGACGATGACAACACCGTGCCCTTCGTCGCCCGCTACCGAAAGGAAGTCACCGGCGGGTTGGACGAAACGCAACTGCGGACCATCCTGGAACGGCTGACCTACCTGCGCCACCTGGAAGCGCGCAAAGAGACGGTGCTGCGCAGCATCGAGGAGCAGGGCAAACTGACCGACGATCTGCGCGCCCGCATCGAGGCGGCGACCACCCTGCAGGCGGTGGAGGACCTGTATCTGCCCTACAAGCCAAAACGTCGTACCCGGGCCACCGTCGCCCGTGAGCGGGGACTGGAGCCGTTGGCCCAAACGATGCTGGCCCAGGAGTTGAGCCAGGGGGACCTGGCCCAAATCGCTGTCCCCTTCCTCAGCGACGATGTGCCCACCGTCGAGGACGCCTATGCCGGCGCCCGCGACATCATCGCCGAGGGCGTCGCCGAAGATGCCGACGTGCGCGCCGTCGTCCGCGATCGGACGCGCGACGAAGCCTGGCTGGTGGTGACCGTCACCGACGAATCCAAAGACGAGCGGGGCGTGTATCAAATGTATTACGACTACCGGGAAAAGCTGCGTGCCGTCCCCCCGCACCGGCTGCTGGCCATCAATCGGGGCGAGCGAGAGGGGGTGCTGAAGGTGAAGCTGGAAGGGCCGGACGAGGAGATCGTGAAGCGGATTCAGGCGCGGACCGTGACCAACCCCCGGTCCATCTTTGCCGGCCAAATCCGCGAAGCAGTCGCCGACGGCTACCGGCGGCTGCTCGCCCCTTCCATCGCGCGGCAATTGCGGAACGAACGGAGTGACGATTCTGACGAGCACGCCATCCAAACCTTCGCCACCAACCTGCGCCAGTTGCTTCTGCAACCACCCCTCCGGGGCAAGACGGTGATTGGAATTGACCCCGGCTATCGCACCGGCTGTAAGGTGGCTCTGGTGGACCCCACCGGCAAGTTCCTGGGGGGCACGACCATCTATCCTCACCAGCCGCAGGAGCGGTGGGACGAGGCCAGGTCTGTCTTGGTCAAATTGATGGCCGGGCGAGGCGCGGACGTGATCGCCATCGGCAATGGCACCGCCAGCCGCGAGACAGAGCAACTGGTCGCCGAGGCGATTGCAGAGGCCAGACCTCAAATTGCAGACGGTCGGGACGTTGCCTACGTGATTGTGAACGAAGCGGGGGCGTCGGTCTATTCCGCCAGCAAGCTGGCGCGGGCCGAGTTCCCCGACCTGGACGTGAGCATGCGTGGTGCTATCTCCATCGCCCGCCGTCTGCAAGACCCGCTGGCCGAGCTGGTGAAGATCGACCCCAAGTCCATCGGCGTGGGCCTTTACCAGCACGACGTGGACCAGAAGCGGCTGGCCGAGGCGCTGGACGCGGTGGTGGAGAGTGCCGTCAACCACGTGGGGGTGGACGTCAACACTGCCAGCGCCCCACTGCTCAGCTACGTGGCCGGCATCAGCCGCCGGGTGGCCGACGCCATTGTCAAACATCGTGAGAAACATGGTCCCTTCCGCCGCCGCGAGGATCTGAAAAAGGTGAAGGGTCTGGGCGAGAAGACCTACCAGCAGGCCATCGGCTTCCTCAAAATCCCCGACGGCGAGGAACCGCTGGACAACACCTTCATCCACCCCGAAAGCTACCCTGTGGTTGAGCGGCTGTTTGAATATCTGGGCGTGCGCGGCGACGAGCGGGACCTGCCGGCCAAAATCGAAGCGTTGCGCCGGGAGGAGGATTTAGGCGATTTGGCCGCTCTGCTGGAGGTGGGCGAACTCACCCTGGCCGACATTCTGGAGGCCTTACGCAAACCTGGGCGCGACCCCCGCGACGAACTGCCCCCGCCTCTGCTGCGCCAGGACGTGCTGAAGATGGAAGACCTGAAAGAGGGGATGATCCTGAAGGGCACCGTGCGCAACGTGGTGGATTTCGGCGCGTTCGTGGACATCGGCGTCAAGCAGGATGGCCTGGTGCACGTCAGCCAGATGGCCGACCGTTACGTGAAAAATCCGTTCGCGGTGGTCGGCGTGGGCGACGTGGTGACGGTGAAAGTCATCAAGGTGGATTTGGAGCGGGGGCGCATCGGTTTGAGTATGAAGGAGGGGTAGAGGCGGGCCGGAGCGTCACCTCCCCTGCTCTGGCCGGTCTCCGACTGCGTCACCTTCCCTGCTCTGGCCGGTCTCCGACCGTGCCAGGGACGGTGGCCCATAGAGGGCACGGTCGGGAGGGCACGGTCGGGAGACCGGCCCCAACGATGGGGAGACCGGCCCCAGCATATTAAGTGGCTCTGGCCGGTCTCCGACCGTGCCAGGGACGGGTGGCCCATAGAGGGCACGGTCGGGAGACCGGCCCCAGCGATGGGGAGACCGGCCCCAGCGATGGCACGGTCGGGAGACCGGCCCCAGCATAGTAAGTGGCTCTGGCCGGTCTCCGACCGCGCCAGGGACGGGTGGCCCATAGAGGGCACG
>JAJRXB010000385.1 GCA_024276515.1 Chloroflexota bacterium | reverse complement strand
TTCTGCCCGCGCCGGAATAGGGATTCCGGCGCTGCGGGATGCTCATCGCCCCATCTCGTAGCCCCGGAATCCCTATTCCGGGGCGATTCCCCCCTCGTCGCTCACCTGCCCCATCGCAGGTGCGGGCAGAATGACGGTTTGAGGCCAAACTCGAATTTAGATGCGATTGCCCTATCGCCAGGAATTAAGATTGACAGATGAACGGAAACGTGCTATAATTTCTCGCGTCTGGCTCCAGGCCACAATCTTAGATGTGAGAGTGGAGCAGAAAGCGCGTCCTCGTAGCTCAGGGGAAAGAGCGCAGCGCTGCGGACGCTGAGGCCGCAGGTTCGAATCCTGCCGGGGACGCCTGGTAGCCATCCGCGTTCTCGAAGCGGGGCCCAGTACTTTAAGAATCTGGTGTATCAGCAGCAAGCGAGGAGATCCGTCGCTGTCCGGCGTAGCCGGGCAGAGGAACTTCCCGACTCCCAGCCCGTCCGTGAGTGTTAGGCGGGCAAGGTTGCCTCACGAAACAGTAAGTGAGGGCACGTCGCGAGATCCCGCCGGTAGGCCCCCTGGGGTCTCCTGCGGAGGAATTGCGGCGTGACTACAACCGCAACAGAAAGCATTCCCGCCAGCGGTCCCGAGCAGGGATGCGGGTAAGGGGTGAAACGGTGGGGTAAGAGCCCACCAGCGACTCGCGGCAACGCGGTCGGCTGGGCGAGCGTGCAACCGGGAGCAAGGTGAGCGGGCCGGGCATCACGTTCGGTCTCACCGCAGCGGCGACGGCGAGGCCGGGCAACACCCGGCAAGTCAGGAGCCGCCAGGCCAGACAACACCCCTCAAATAGGGTGCCGGCTGGCCTGAGACAGATGACGGTTTGAACAGAATCGGGGGTACGAACCTCGCCTGGCTGATGATCACACCAGGCAACGGTGCGGGGTGGAGCAGAGGTAGCTCGTTGGGCTCATAACCCAAAGGTCGCAGGTTCGAATCCTGCCCCCGCTACCTGAATCGCTGGTCATAGGGGCGTAGCTCAATTTGGCAGAGCAACGGTCTCCAAAACCGTAGGTTGTCGGTTCAAGTCCGGCCGCCCCTGCCAGGTGGTCTGTAGCTATAGTCCGTGGCTGCTCGTCGTCGAATAAGCGCCTCCCGACAAAACAGCTCAGGACTACTTCTCGCGGGTGTAGTTCAGTGGTAGAACGTCTCCTTGCCAAGGAGAAGGTCGTGGGTTCGAATCCCATCGCCCGCTTTTTTATTTTCTAGCCCCGTTTCCCTCCTCTGGGCCAGTCACACACAATCAACGTTCACGCGATCTCCTCTATCATTAGAGTTGTTCCTGAATAAAGTGACCGGCACTTTTGTCGCCATTTTTAGCATCATTATGGCAAAAAAGAGCCCTTCTAGCAGATGTTCAAGTGCCGGTCACTTGGTTGTTGCTTAAAAGGGAACAACTCTATCATTTATCATTGCTCCTGCCGCGGCCTTCGCCGCCGATAGACAGCGATCCACGGGCTGCCAAAATGTTTGCGCTCCTCAGGAGTGGCACGTCGCAGATAGCGACCCTCTTCCGGCTTCCAACCCACAGGCATAGGTTCTAACAGACCTGGAACTTTTCGCTTTGAGTAGGCACTCAGCCGATTGCTCAGATAGGTGAGCGCCGAATAGCGAGTGCCAGAACCGTAGAGACCATAGCGCTCCACCAATTGCTGCCAGAGTTCAGGGAACTGCTGCCGGAAAACTTCTACAAAGTCCAAGATGGTGAAGGCCTCAGGCATCTGACGGACGACCGCCTCCACCTGCTCCACAGAAACACGAGGCGAGGTCATAATCGCTCCTTATTACTTTTGGCACAATGATTGGGTCACGACTTGCAAAACCACCTCGTTTTCGCGCCATTTCAAGTGACTGTCACCTTGGCGTAAATTTATTTGGGAACAACTCTATTTGATGGAACTCACTTGTTGTGAGGCATCCCTCTATGGTATAATGACAACAACCAACCAATTCTCTACGGGAAAGAGTGAACAATCCCATGCCCCAAGAGAAGATTCTGATCGCCGACGATGAGCCCAACGTGTTGGACCTTTGTCGGCGCATTTTGATAGCCGAAGGATATCAGGTTGAAACAGCCCAGACGGGCAACGAAGCCCTGGACCGAATCAGACAGCAACCGTTTGATTTGCTGCTGACCGACATAAAGATGCCCGGCATAAACGGTTTGGAGACCGCCCACATCGCCAAAGAAATATCGCCAGGCATCATTTGTGTGACGATGACCGGGTTCAGCACGATGGACACGGCCATTGAAGCGCTTAAACTGGGCATTGACGAATTCGTCATCAAACCCTTCGCCCCCGAAGAGTTGAGCATGTCCATCGCCAGAGCGTTGGAAAAAGAGCGTCTGCGCAAAGAGAACATCCGCCTCCGGTCACTGATCCCCCTGTTCGAGTTCAACAAAACACTGCTCTCCACCGTCAAAGTGAAAACGTTGTTGCATCACGTCCTCGACCTGGCCCAAAACGAAACCCGATCCGAGTTGGGCATCCTGTTCCTGGATGATTCGGGGGAGATCAGCGAGCACATGCACCCCTCTTTGCCTCCAGAGAGTCATGATCAGACACAATCGCTACGCCTGGAGATGGCCCATTGGATTATGCAACAACAGCGCCAACTTTCGCTTCGCCGGGGAGAGGCGGCGTCAGGACGCTTTGAAACACTGCTAGAGGTATTGAACGTTGACTATCTGATGGGCATTCCCTTGGTGGCCAAAGAAGGACGCTCTCTCGGAGCCCTGATCGTGGGCAAGAAATCGGAGCCATTCGCTTCGGGCGATAGCGAGTTCTTGCAGGTAATGGCCGGCCAGGCGGCCATTGCCATCGAAAACGCCCACCTCTTCCAGGAGATTCAGCAAGCATACGACGAACTCAAAAAGCTCGACCACATGAAGAGCGAGTTCATCAACATAGCCGCACACGAATTGCGAACGCCGCTGGCGATTTTGCTCGGCTACGCCAGCGTGATGGCAGAGGAAGCCACCGGCCTGGATCGAGAACGCCTCAACACCGTCGTTCGCAATGCCATGCGCCTGCGCACCCTCATCGACGATATGCTCAACCTGAGCTACCTGGAGACAGGGCAGGCAAGACTCAAACCGGAGGAAGTGATTCTCCGCGAGCTCATCCAGCACGCCATCTGCGACGTGAGCAACCAGATCGAAGAGAAATCTCTCAACACCGAGATAGACATCCCCGCCGACTTTCCGCCGATGATCGCCGACCGTCAAAAGCTGGACCTGATCGTGATGAATCTGCTGTTGAACGCCATCAAGTACACACCCCAGGGCGGGAATATCTCCTTCAAGGCGTGGACCGAAGGCGACAAAGCAGTGATAGCGGTGAACGATTCGGGCATTGGCATCCCCCCCGAAGAGCAAGATAAAATCTTCGAGCGGTTTTATCAGGTGGAAGATTCCCTCACCCGCCAGCACAGCGGCATTGGATTGGGATTGGCCGTCACCAAGGGCATGGTCGAATTATGCCAGGGCCGAATCTGGGTGGAAAGTGAACTCGGAAAGGGCAGCACGTTTTTCTTTGAGTTGCCGTTGCGGCAATCTCAGTAGAGGGTTACTCGACTTTTCGAGAGAGCTCATTCGTCAGCGCGGGCGATGAGCTTTTGAAAGGCCTCGTGACGGCTGGTGGCACCCACAATCTCGTAGCCCACTTTGATGTGCCCACGCACAGTGTTCTCAGAAATGTGGAGCGCGTCGGCGATCTCCGAGGCCGACAGGCCATCGATGCAAAAGAGACGCATAACCTGCTCCACCCGGTGAGTCAAGTTTTGATAGCGTTTGCCTTCTGGCAGAATCTCGGCCCGGCGATCTCCCAGCAAGCCGTGCACCTTGCCGAAAATAAGCCGCGCCACCGATTCGGTGACCACAAAACGCCCCTCGTATGCTCGCACGACGGCACTGCCCAAACCCTCAGCCGCGTCGTTCTTCCAGATATACCCGTCAGCCCCAGCACGCATAGCCGTTAGAATCAGGTCGTCGCCCCGACTCATCGAAAAGATGAGCACTTTTGCCGCCGGGCATACTTCTTTCAACGGTCGGATCGCATCCAACCCAGATTCGCCAGTTTGCCGATACTCCAGATCGAGCAAAATCACATCCGGCGACGCCCCACCCTTTTTGAGATCAGACAGGGCTTGCGTAGGACTGTCGGCCGTTCCCAAAACGTCGGTTCTTTCATCCTTGATCAGCAGACTGGCGGTTGCGTGACGAACAAAGTAATCATCATCAACGATGTAAACACGCACAGGCCGCTCCATATTTGACCTCCGCAACATCCTCAATCAAAGAAATCATCACCGGCGATGGGCAAATAAATTGAAACTGTCGTGCCCTTTCCCACCTGACTCCCGATTTCAATCGTGCCCCCGTGCTGATCAATGATCAGGTGACTGACGAAAAGCCCAAGCCCCGAACCGGCGCCTCCCGACCGGGTGGTGTAAAAAGGTTCAAAGACCTGAGACAGGTGGTCGGCGGGAATGCCCTCACCGGTGTCGGCGAAGCGAACACAAACGGCTCGCTCGCCATTGCCGGTCGTCGGCTCTACCGTCAGGCTGACGGCGAGTTCTCCGCCGTCGGGCATAGCATCGAGGGCGTTGATGACCACGTTGGTGAAAACTTGCTCCAATTGTCCGGGCCGCGCGGCCACGAGGGGCAGGCCGGAAGCGATCTCACGCCGGACGGTGACACCCCCTTTCCTGAAACGAGACACCAGCAAACTCAGCACCCGGTCCACCACCTGAGCCAGGTCCGTGGGCAGAGTGTGGCCCACGTCGCCTTGCATCGAGGCGACCAGTTGTTCCACCATCGCCCGGGCGCGCTGGGTGATCTGCTTGATCTGGCCGGCAATCTCCACGATCTCCGGAGATTGGTCAGCCGCCTCCTCTTCCAGCAGGGTGGCATACATCAACAAGGGGGTGACGATGTTTCCCAACTCGTGAGCCACCGCCGCTGCCACCCGACCGATGGTGGCCAGCTTCTCGGCGCGAATCAATTGCTGAGCGGTCAACTCGAGCCGGCGGCGGTTCTCGGCGCTTTGGCGATAGGTTTGAACCAAATCGCGGGCATAGGCCAGGGTTTGAGCGTGGGCCAGCGAAGTCTCACCTTCGGGTGAGGAGGCCGGCGACCGGGGGGCATCGTCTCTCTGCGCCTCTGCCGAAAGGGGCAGGTGCGCGGGCAACGTCCGCGCAGCCTGCCGAATGGAGGACAGAAGACGCGCCTCGTCGTCGCTGAGCCGCCCGGCCAGGGCCGCCTCGAGCGTTGAAAGGTCCCGCTCAAGTTGCTCCAGCAGTACAGACAGATTGGTTTCAGAGTGATTCTTTTCGGTCATCGGCCCTTTTATTATAGCACAGATTCCCGGTGAGAGCGCGTCGCGCAACCAAGCCGGGCGCATTTCAGTTTTATGGCGGATTTTGTGCCAGGGCACAAACGCGGTTGAAACCGCTCCTGCAGGCCTGACGGCCAGGCGTCCACGGGAGGTGGACGCCAGCGCGTCGGCGCAGGCCAACGCCTCGGCCTGGGGCCTTCAGGCGCGACTTTAGTCGCTATCGCCTGATGCCGGGCCAGATAAAAGACGCATCCTGCCATAGAATTGAAATGCACCCAACCAAGCCTTGCGAAGGTTGCCGACAGACAGGTTTCGGAAACTTCAGCAGCAAATGATGCCGCTGCATTGGCAAAAACCTGTCCCAGAAACCTTCGCAAGGCTTGTCTCAGACCCTTTCCGAGCACGAGGTGAATAATTGTTACTTCAACACTTCGTATACTTTGGTCATCAACTCCAGGGGGCTGAAGGGTTTGACGAAATAGTCATTGGCCCCAACCGCCTTTCCTCGCTCAATGTCCGACTTCTGCCCGCGCGCGGTCAACATCATCACAAAAGCGTCGCGCGTCTTCTCATCGGCTTTGAGCCGACGACACACCTCGAAGCCGTCCATATCACCTTCTGGCATCATCACGTCGAGCAAAATCAGGCTCGGCCGTTCGCGTCGGGCCACCTCAATCGCCTCCGGCCCGCTGCCGGCCTGAAGAATGTGGTAAGGACCGATACGCAACGTCGTCGCCACCAGATCACGAATTTCGGGCTGATCGTCAACGATGAGTATCTTTTTCATGATCCATCCCTCCTGATCCCTTTCCCCAGGGAAAGGAAACGAGACCATCCAATTCCCTGGTCCCCCATTTCCATGGTTTCCTGATTTCGTAACTACCTACTCAGACACAGGTGCCAGGAGCCCGAATAGTTTCCCGGTTTCTTGTACCGGGGCAAAACGACGTAGACCGTCGTGCCCACACCAGGCGTGCTCTCGATGGAAATTTCGCCCCCGTGAGCCTCGACGATGTGACGGGCCATAAAGAGCCCCAATCCCATCCCCTCCGGCGCCAGGTTCGACAGATCGGCACGGTAGAATTTTTCAAAAGCATGGGCCAGCTCTTCCCGGGTCATGCCAATACCTTGATCGGAGACGCTGGTTTTCAACGAGTCGTCGGTGCTCTCCAGGCGAATCGTTACGGTACTGCCGACCGGCGAATATTTGACGGCATTGCTCACCAGGTGTTGCATCACCTGATAAAGCCGTTCCGCGTCGCCCCACACCAATGCCAGCGTGCCTGGCCCTTCGACCACGAAGTGATGCGTCGGCGCCGAAATGCGAAAAGCGGTCACCACTTCCTCCACCACCGAGAACAGGTCAACGACGTCATAGCGCAGTTTGAGGGCCTCCCCCGACTCAATGCGCGACACGTCAAGCAGATCGTCGACGATGGTCGCCAGGTGGATGGCCTGCTGGTTGATGTACGTCAGACACTTGCGCCGCTGCTCCTCCGACAGGTCGCCACGGATCAGCAATATCTCGCTGAACCCCTGCAACGAAGTGAGGGGCGTGCGCAATTCGTGGGCGGCCGTGGCCAAAAAGGCCGATTTCATCAGGTCAAGCCGGCGCATCTCGGCATTGAGCGTGGCATATTCTTCGGCCCGACGTTCGAGTTCTTCCTCAATCACCCGCAATCGGTGCCGAATCGTCCTTTGCGCGCACCCACTCAGCCAGCCGAGGATTATCGCGTTGAGGGCCGTCATTACGACCCAAAAGGCAACGACCAGCAGAGCGCGGGGGCGAATAGCAATCAGGCAAAGAACCATCCCCGTGGCAAAGGAACTCAACGCCACGGCCACCAGAAACTGAACCAGTCGCCACTGGCCTGGTCGAACCCGGCGGAAGAGCATCGCAATTTTCATATGATCAATCTACCAGCAAAGGATACGCGGGGCAAAAAAGCTGGCCCTGTTAACATTGTAAATGATGAGCAGGGAAGATGTTACCCCAAAAGAAGGGAGTTGTCACCCACCAATTTTTGGGGGATGAGCAGGGGCGTCCCTCTCCCTCCCCCCAGCCCCCTCCCTCTCCCAAATTGGGAGAGGGAGGGGGTGCAGGCGGGGGTGGGTGAGGGTTTTGCCTCCTCTCGCCGCCAACACGCAAGAGGGAGACTACCAAATCGCCCCTACAGGGCCCGCGAAGTCCACCTGCGTGGACCGGTTTTTCAGCCCGCGTAGGCGGGCTTTGCGGCCGAAGGCCCTGTAGGGGCGACTTCAGCGTTTACCGAAAGGAGGCTGAACGGTCACCGTTGAAAAGCCCTGAATAGGACTTTAGGAACCTGGCAAAGCCATCTGGCTTATGATATAATGCTTATGTGTGGTGAACTTATTCACCTGGGGACGACCCCGGAGCAATCCCTTATGAACGTCATCACCCATAGAATTCCATACACAACGAGGACAGTATCGCCTTCCGTCCCGGAGTCACACCTGTGAACACGGACACGGGATCTCTTGCCCACAACCGCAGCCAACAAGATGAAAGTGCCCACCTGGCGCTCCTCTATCTGATAGCCAGAGAGCTTCACACCTACCTGGACCTGGATGCCGTCCTCCACCGGGTGTTGATGGCGACGGCCAGCACCATGGACACGGCCGATGGAAGCCTTTACATCTTCGACGACCTGGGGAACATCACCCACCGCCTGGTCATCAAAGACTGGCAGGTGCAAGACAAAAACGATACCCAGGCCGACGTGGTCGTCGAAAAGGGGTTGACCGGTTGGGTGATACGCCACCGACACGGGGTAATCGTCACCAACACCGCCCAAGACGAACGCTGGTACACTATCGGCGACGAGACTCCACACTCGGCCATCGCCGTCCCCCTGCAAACGCGAACCGGCGTCATCGGCGTGTTGACCCTCGTCCACGAGCAGCCAGGCTACTTCACCGACAGCGACCTGGCCATGCTGACGGTCATCGCCGACCAGGCAGCGACGGCGGTCGTCAATGCCCGCCTGTACCAGGCCGAGCAACGCCGGCGGCAATTGGCCGCCACCCTCGCCGAAGTCTCCCAGACGATCAGTGCCACGCTGGAGGTGGACCGTCTTTTCGACGTGATCCTGGAGCAACTGGCCCGCGTGATTCACTACGACAGCAGTTCCATCCTCTTGCAGCAGGATGGCCATCTGCAAGTAGTCGCCGCCCGGGGTTTTGACGACCCCGACGCCGTGCTCCAACTTTCGTTCGACAAGACGGCAGGAGGATTGCCCTTCCAGGTAATGCACGAGCGGCAGGTCATCGTCATCGACGACGTGCAACAAGCCGCCGGCTGGCGCGAAACCGAATACACCCGACACGTGCGAGGTTGGATCGGCGCGCCGCTGATGACCCAGGAAGACGTTTTTGGCGTGCTCGCCGTTGACAGCCGCCAGCCACGGGCCTATACTCAGGAAGATGCCCAGGTAGTGGCGACCTTCGCCCACCAGGCCGCCATCGCACTGGCCAACGCCCGCCTGGTAGAACAATTGCAGGCCGCCGAAGCGCGCTATGCCCGCCTCTTCGAAGACAACACCGACATGATCCTCATCTTCAACCTGGAGGGCAGAGTTCTGGACGCCAACCGCAAGGCGTGCGAACTGCTGCGCCGCGACAAGGCTTCCCTGGTCGGCCTCGACGTGGAGGCCCTGGAAGCGGGCCTGCGCGCCCGCTTCGATGACTCACTCCCCAGTTGGCACGCCGGGCAAGAGGTCGTTTTTGAGGTCGATCTGCCGGTGGCCCCAGGCCACGCAATCCCTGTGGAATTCCGAACCAAGCACACCGACTACGGCGGGGCCGAGGGCATCCAATGGAGCGGACGGGACGTGTCGGCCCGGCGCGAACTGGAGCAACTGCGCCAAGACCTGACGAGCATGCTGGTGCACGATTTGCGCGGCCCGATGGGCAACCTGATCGGCGCCATCGAGACCATTTCTATGGTGATGGGAGAGCCATCTCCAGATTCGCCGCTGGCTCAACTGATAGACGTGGCGCTGCGCAGCGGTCAGCAAATGAAAGACCTGGTCGACTCGATGCTCGACGTGAGCCGGCTGGAGCAGGGTCAGGTTCCCCTCAACCGCACACCGGTGGCGGTGGACGACCTGCTGCGCGCCGTCGAGGACCAGGTATCGTCCCAGGCCGAGGCCAGGCAGATTAAACTGAGCTTCTCCACACACCTCCTCTCTCCACAGGAAACCCACGAAGGGGAA
>JAJRXB010000384.1 GCA_024276515.1 Chloroflexota bacterium | reverse complement strand
GCCGGCTTTGTTCAAGGGCCCCGGGTAAACAGAAACAGGGCAGATAAAGCCAACGTCCTGCCGGCGGCCCGTGCTCAGCTTTTTTTTGAAAGGAGCCGTCGTGGGCAAGCGACCCAGCCTGACCCGACAAATCGAGTTTCTGCTGAGCGGCGCGCTGGCCGTGGGGCACAGTCGGCATCACGACAAGCACGGCGGCGTGGATACCGAGCGGAAGGTCTATTCGTGGGGCAGTTTCCGCAGCCATCTCCAGCGACTCAACACCTTCGCCCGGTGGTGCCAGCGGCACCATGGCCTGCGATGGTTGCGGGACATCACGCCCGACATGGTAGTGGCCTACCTGGCCCATTTGGAAGCCGAGGAGCGGTCGGCCAATTACCGGCGGAGTATGCTGGCCTCAATCCGCAAGCTGGAGAAACTGATGCTGGACCGGGGGTGGATATCGTGAGTCCCATCGTGCCCCCGGATCTGACCATCTCCGCCGGGCCACCCCGTTTCGGCTACCGGCCCGACCGCGCCCAGGCCATCATCGCCCGCGTGGCCGTGCGCCATCCGCAGGCGGCCCTGGTGTTGCGGCTGCAACTGAACGCCGGGTTGCGACTCCACGAGGCCACCCACCTGCGCTCGGAGATGGTGGGCGTGACCGCGGGCACGGTGCGGGTCAAAGGCAAGGGGGGCCGGGTGCGGACAGTCCGGCTGCTGGATACCGGGGTGCTGGCCGAGTTGCCGCTCGACCGCCGGTTCGTGTTCCCCCCGACCTGGGCCTTTCGCCAGCGGGTGCAGGCCGAGGTGCGGTGGGCTTGCGAGGGGCTGAGGCTGGCCTGTCGCGGCACGCACGGCTTCCGGGCGACCTTTGCCGAGTTGCGGCTGGAACAATTGTTGGCCGAGGGGCTGTCCGAGCGGCAGGCCCGCCGGATTCTGGCCACCGAACTGGGTCACAATCGCACGGACGTCACCCGGCGCTACGTGCCTTGACCCACGCGAATCGGTTGTCCTCTCCCACTATGTGCCCTTCAATGACCCCACATGCTCAACATCTTCCGTCGCACCTCTGCAGTCTTGTCAGATGGCGGTTCCGGCTGGCCATCCCCCTGACCGACTGTCACCTTCAGCCCTTGTTGTTCCCATCGGCGCAGGATGGCCAACACCGCGTCTAGCTTGTCGCCCTCTCTCAAAGTCGGCACCCCGCGCCGTAACGCTTGGCGCACGGCCTGGGAGCGCCGCCCCGGTTCCAGCGACCGGTACCAGGCGATCAGGTCTTCGTCTTGCCCAGCCCGCAGCCGCGCTTGCAGTAAAATAGAACATGCCTCCTCGTCTGTATGACGGTCGTCATGCGAGTTTGTCATACACCCGTCTTATCCCTCGGCGTCGGCTCGCAGCCGGCCGTAGCGATAGAAACCGCGGGCGTTGGCCAGCGCCCCGTCGGTCACCAGCTCAATGTGCGGGAAAGCGGCTTGCAGGGTGGGCTTCAGCCACGCGCCTCCGCCACCGGCCAGCAGCACCCGGTCCAGCTTGCGGCCATCACCCCACAACTGCCGCGCCTCGGCGGTCACCCGCTCGGCCAGCATGGCCACCGCCGGCTCGACCAGGTGCCGGACGGGATGGGGATCGCCGAAGACGCGCACGTGGCCGGTCCGCAGGGCCAGGTCGGCCTCGTGCAGGTCGAGGGTCAATTCCCATCGCTCTTGTACCGCTCGCTGCAGAGTGGTCAGCACCTGCGACATGGCCTCGGGAATGGAGCCCGAGCCGACCTCGATGTACTCCAGTTCCCGCACTCGCACAAAATCAGTCGTGCACATGCCCACGTCAATGAGTCCCACGTTGGTCTCGGCCAGGTCGAGCCGGGTGGGGCAGGGCTGACCGTCGTCGTTGAGCATGAGGCTGTACAGCACGCCTACGCCCTGGGGCACGACCAGCATCCGCTGCACTTCTAGGTAGACGTGCTCGTCGCCAGCCCGGAAGTGATGGCGGCCCTGCAACCGGCGGGTCAGCGTGTCCCGGTCGGCGAAGTAGGCCACCGGCAGGCCGGTGACCAGGTAAACCGGCCCGTGGGGCTGAGCCTGGTGCAAGGCGGCCAGGGCCAGCACCAGCAGTTGCTCCGAGGTGACGCGGCTGCGGTCGAGCAGGGTCAACCGGGTGGGCGACTGGCGCTCGGCGGCCTGGCCGACGAACCAGATCCGCTCGCCGATGTGGTAGGCGACCGGCTGGCTATCGCGCAGCAGTTCCGAGGTGTACACCGCCTCCACTGCCGGCCCGACCACGGAAGGGAAGCAAACCGTGCTGCGCTCCCCGATGACTTTAACGAACCCGTAGCCGATGTCGGCTCCCAACACAGTCATGCCGTTCATGAACGAAACTCCTTGCTTCGAAGTTTTCCACCCACGATAGGGATAACTCTACACACTCTCGTCATCCCGGTTGCCACACTCTCCAAGAATCGTCGTCCCCGTCGGAATCGTCGCAATGCCCGCAGAACCCGATACCGTCGTCTTCGTCGGTGTACCCATCGCAGTGGTCGTCTATCTCCATTCTCCCCGCGTCCCACTCCTGCGCTTCGACCGGCCGGAACTCGTCGAACACGCTGATGCGCTCGGCCACCAGTTCTGTGACGACTCTGCCGTCCGTCAGATCCCGGCTCTGAGTGAAACCGACGACCAGCACGTGCCGGCGCCCCGGCAATTCGGGGAACAGGTGGGCGAAGCGATGGCCGTAGGCCACCACTGTAACGAAATCGATGCCGGCCGGTGGGAACTGTTTGCGCGGCCGGCTCTTGTCGCGGGGCACCCCCAGGCGGAAGGTTACTTTGGGCCGACCGGAGCGGGTGAGGAAGAAGCCGGCGTGTTCGCAAAGGTAGCCTTCTTTGGCAATGGCGCAAAAGTCACCCTGTCGAAGTAGCAGCCAGAGCCAGCCATTGCTGACGGAGTTTGCCGAATTGGGCTTGGGTCTGTTTCGTGGAACGGGTGTGAAGGCGGAACCGTTCCCGATGTTGACGCAGGCGTTGTT
>JAJRXB010000383.1 GCA_024276515.1 Chloroflexota bacterium | reverse complement strand
GATGCCCGGGTGCCCGGGGTCAGGGCACGGCCAACACCGGACAAGGGGCGTAGCGCAACACGTAGGCACTCACGCTGCCCAACAACACCTCGGTCACGTTTTCGCGGTCCCGCACTCGACTGCCCATCACAATGAGATCAGCTTTGTGGACACGAGCCGCTTCGAGGATGGACTGAGAGGCCGGTCCCTGGCGCACGTCGGCGATGGCTTGCACACCGGCTCGCTGCAACTCCGAGACGGCATCTTCTGCCACTTCCTCTGCCACACGCCTGAACTGGGCCGCCAGATCGGCATAGCCCTCGGCCCACTCGTAAACGTGGGGCAACTCGTAGGCGTGCACCACGATGACCTGCGCCTCTTCTTTACGAGCCAGGTGCTCAACGTAAAGCAGCACCCGGTCGGCAGCGGCCGAGCCATCCGTAGCAAAGATAATCGTCTTGAACATACAAATTCTCCTGTCGATTGACGTCTGAGGTCGCTCTCACAGTTCGTGGGCCAGGCGCTGTTCGATGTCACGCAATTCGCTTTCAAAACGGTCTTGCATCGCCGACATCTCGGCAGCCGTTGCTTCTATCTCGGCCTGCATAGCCAGCAACCGCCGGCGCATGCGCAGGATGATCTCTACCCCCGCCAGATTCACCCCCAGCGATTGCAACCGGCGCACCCGGCGAAACTCGGCCAGGTCCGAATCGGAGATGGGCTCCTGGATCAGGCCAACCTCCAGGCAATAGTTGACCACGCGAGGCGAGAGGCGAACCTGGCGAGCAATGGCAATCAGATCAGGTGGCGATTGAACTACCATAGGCATCAACCTTTTCCCTCCAGACCACGATTTCAGCAGGTGACAGGCACTTTTGTAAGTGCCTGTCACCTGGTCGGAATGCCTTGCCCCTGCTTACGAAACAGGGCTAGCGTTCGGTGGCGTGAGGTCGTTCGCCCAACTCCACGGTGACAGTCCGCTCTTTGCCATCACGCAGGATGGTCAACGTCACCTTGTCACCGGGGCGTGTTTCTTTGACCAGATAGGCGATGAGATCGTCCATGCCGGTCACCGGCCGGTCGTTGATGGCGATGATAACGTCGCCGCCTACCGGCAGTTCCAGGCCCTCCACCTTGACGGTGCTGTCGGAACCACGCAGGCCGGCTTTGTCGGCGGGGCCGCCCTCGGCCACTTTCACGACCAGCGCGCCCTGGGTCCCGGTGGGCAGGTCCATCGCTTCGATCAGGTCCAGGCTCAGATCAACGCCCTGCAGTCCCAGCCAGGGGTAAACGTATTCACCCTTTTCGATGAGGACCGGCACTATTTGTTTGACGATGTTCGAGGGCACGGCAAAGCCCACGCCTGCCGACGAGCGACTGCGGGAGATGATCATCGTGTTGACGCCGATGACTTCACCCTGCGCGTTCAGCAGCGGACCGCCGGAGTTGCCGGGGTTGATGGCCGCATCGGTCTGGATCATCTCCGGGATGGAGTATTGGCTGGTGCCCGAAGGCAGAGTGCGCCCCAGAGCACTGATGATCCCGGAGGTCATCGTCCATTCCTGGCCGAAGGGATTGCCAATGGCGATGGCCCGTTGCCCAACAAACAGCTTGTCGGAGTCGGCAAGTTTCACCGGATGCAATATGTCTGGGTCCACATCCACCTGGAGCACAGCCAAATCGGCATCAGGATCACCGCCGATGACTTTCGCGCGGACGGTGGTGCCATCGAAGAAAGTAACCTCCACTTTATCGGCGTCGCCGGCCACGTGATAATTGGTCACGATGTGGCCTTCCTTGTCCAAAACGAAGCCAGACGCTTCACCCCGCTGATAAAAATCTTCCTCGTGGGGAAAGCCAGGGACAGGCGGAAAGCCGGGAAACTCCGGCGTACCGGGCACGACGGCGGTGACGTGTTGTACCACCCGGATGTGCACCACCGACGGGCTCGCTTGCCGGTAGATATTGGCAAGGAGTTGCTCCTCTTCGTCGGCGTTGATGGTGATGTTCAAGGGCTCTGAAGGAGGAGGCGTTGGGGCGGTGACGACCGTCGCCGCGGACGCACTTTCGCCCGACAGGAACGCCCCCTGTAGCTGCGGGGCCAGCATCACACCGCCGGCCAGGCCAGCCACTCCCACGCAGCCAAAGAGCAAAACAACGACCAAAATCAAAGTGGTAACGCGCCAAAAGTTTTGCGTTTTCATCGTAATCGCCTCCTTTTGACCACTCAGGTCAGGATTTCATTCTCTTGCAGGCAATGGCAACAGTGTGCCGGCTGGTTTGGCGCTTCTTCCTGCACCTCGTTGATATTTGAGTCGCTCAGACTTCCGAAGTCTGCAAGACTTTGGGTAAGCGTTCACCCCTCCCTGGCAGGGAGGGGCTGGGGGAGGGTGGAATCTCGCCCGGAGATAGATTCCGTCCCGGATGCAGGGTGTTTCTCCGGCGTCCCCTCCACCCCCATCCCGACCCTTCCCCTACGAGGTGGAGGGGGTGAACGCTTACGACTTTGGAAGTCCTGGGCAGATTCGCTCAAGTTTCCAACTATGGAATCGAGGGCCGAAGCCTGGGGGCGCTCTCTCCTCGAAATGGTGTTTATCACATCCCTTATTTACGTCGCACATAGAATAGAGTTGTTCCTAAATAAATTTGTGCTGAGGTGACAGCCACTTTTAGCACAATTATCAGGTCAGAATTTGAAAGATCACCCCGTTTTTTGCGCCGGTTCAAGTGACTGTCACCTGCTTTTGCTTAAAAGGGAACAAGTCTAATCGGTAATTACCCCAGCCGACGCAATTGCTCAAAAAGCTTGCGTTGTTCAGGCGTCAATTTGGTGGGCAGGCGCACGTTGAGACGTGCATACAAATCCCCGTGCTGGGTGGGTTTGCGCAATTTGGGCATACCCTTGCCGCGCAAGCGAAAAATTTGTCCATTTTGCGAGCCGGCCGGTATTTTCAGTTTCACGTCGCCGGCCAGGGTGGGCACGCGCACTTCGCCGCCCAGCACGGCTGTGTACAGGTCCACCGGGATGGTTACGTACAGGTCGTCCCCTTTACGCTCAAAGCGCGGGTCGGGGGCCACTTTAACCTTGAGATACAGGTCGCCGGCCTGGCCGCCGGCCACCCCGTCGCCCCCTTCACCCCGCACGCGCACGCGGGTGCCGGTTTTAGCGCCGGGGGGTATCTTCACCTCCAAACGTCGTCCATCTTTGGTCAACAGGCGAGTGGTGCCGTGGTAGGCTTCGGCCAGGCTGATCTCTACCTCGTGTTCCAGGTCCCGGCCGCGCCGTGGTCGGGGCTGATATTCAAAGCCGCCAAAGCCGCCGGTCCGGCGCGCACCCCCTCCCAGCCCCCCGAAGATGCTGGTGAAGAAATCCGAAAAGGGACTGCTATCCCCAAACAAATCCTCCAGGTCTTCGGGAGTGCCGTAGCGCACGTAAACCCGCTCGCCGCCTGGGCCGGTCGTCCATCGACTCCAATCGAAGTCACCGGGGTGGCCGCCAGATTGTTGCCAGCGTTGCCAGTCGCTCCCCAGTTGATCGTACTTGGCCCGCTTTTCCGGGTCGCCGAGCACCTCGTAGGCTTCGTTGATCTCCTTAAAACGCGCTTCGGCCTGTGGGTCATCCGGGTTGACGTCGGGGTGATATTTGCGGGCCAATTTGCGAAAAGCAGATTTTATCTCTTTTTCGGTTGCGTTTTTGCTAACGCCCAAAATTTTGTAATAGTCCTTGTATTCCATTAGACGCCTCGACGATAAGCCAGATTCAGGCAGCGACCACCACCCGGGCCGGACGGAGCAATTTGTCGCCCAACTTGTAGCCTGCCGCCAGTTCTTCGACGACGGTGCCAGATTCGGCGTCGGCCGGTATGGCAGCCACCGCTTCGTGCAATTCTGGGGTAAAGGGTTGCCCTACCGTCTCGATGCGCGTTACCCCCTCGGACTCCAGCAGCCGCATCAACTCGCGGTACGTCAATTCTATGCCCTGGCGCAGCGTCTCATCGCTCTGCCCGTCGTGGCTCAACGCCCGGGCCAGGTTATCGGCGACAGACAGGATAAGGCGCAACAGTCGCTCGCGCTCGGCGGCGATGGCTTCGTCGGCGCGGAGGGCCTGGCGCCTGCGAAAATTGGCCATATCGGCTTGCAGGCGCAATGCCAGGGCTTGCCAGTCGGGTTCGCCGGCCGCCGACGAAGCGACTTCGTCGCTGACGGACGAGGAGGGTTTACGAATCGTCTCCACTTCCTCATCCAATTGCTCCACTTTTGCGGAATCGGGCGACGCGCTTTCGTCTTCTTCCACAACCTGCACCGGTATCTTACGGACAGGCCAATAGTTGTTTCCATCCCAATACATAGTTTTCTCCAGTTGCAATATGAAAAGTCACACCTATACGATACACCCCTTGTGTTTGAGTCGTATAAGACGTGTGATAGAGTTACGTTAGAGGAGCGCATCGCCCGACACCCCCAAAACCGACCTCCTGCCTTCAGAAACCGGGTGCTGAAACAGATGACCCGTGCTTTCAGCGGTTTCAGCGCATTCAGAGACTCAGCGGTTCAAATCTTGCCCCAACAGGAAATACACCCCAGGAACCAGGGCTTTTCAAAGAATTAACCCAGGTGACAGTCACCTCCGATCTTTTTGGCGAGAGGAAGGCACTTGACAACCATTTCTTACCGTTTTTGTCAACGTGTCATGCCGAACAAGGTGACTGTCACCTTGCTCGCGCTAGAACGTTGAAAAGCCCTGCCCAGGAACCCCATCTCTTGCCAGAGAAGGCCACATTTGGTATATTAGAGTTGTTTCTGAATAGTAAGCGTTCAGGTAACTACTTTGTGACAATGTCATGTTCGGCCATGTCACTCCGAGCGAAGCGAAGAGTCTCCTTTGCCAGGTAGGGGCTTCTTCGCTTTGCTCACCTGTGCCGCACCATACCACACCTGTGGTGTGGCACAGGTGCAGGTGCAGACAGAATGACACCTGAATAAAACATAGCAACTGCGGAAACATGACATTGTCAAGCTACTCAGGTAACTACCAGGCAGTTACCCTTCAAACAGGTAATTGTCATTGCGAGCGGAGCGACACTTGCACCGCACGCAAGTGCAGGTGAGCAATCCCCGGCCTGCCAAACGGAGATTGCTTACCCCGTTCGGGGCACAGGTACCCCGTTCGGGGCACAGGTACCCCGTTCGGGGCACAGGTCGGCGTAAAAAACACGCCTCGCAATGACAGCCTGAGTAGGTAGTTACGCGTGCAGCAGGGTAGCCTTGCGAAGGGTTCGAGAGGGGTCTGTGTGACGGTCATGTGCCCCAAATAAGGGAACAACTTTAGTGAGGAAGAACAACAGTGGCGTGAAGGAGGTGAAGGAGTTGTGAGCTGCGAACGGCATCGTGAACTGCGGCGACGGCGACAGCGGCGCAAAAAACTTCGCAAGCTGCGCGCCCGTCTGGAGCAAACGACCAATCCGGCCGAGCGAGCCAGGCTCATCGCTCGCATCCGCCGCATCAGCCCCTACGCTCCGGTCCCCGAAAAATAGCCGGCCTGTCGTTGACGAATTTCTTGAGCCTGCCAGCGACTCAATCGAGACCGACGCACTCTCGCCCCCCACGGGGCTGCTCTGACCTCTCGCTGTCGGCGCCGGCCGAGGACTCCGCTCCCAGGCTCTCGCCCTCAACCGCCGACGGAATTGCAGGCGTTGGCCGTTCAACTGCGGGGACCTCTTCTCCTGGGGAGATGGCGGGCTCTATATCCAAGGGAAAGGGGGGCCGGCCCAAAATTTTGTTGTAGGCATATTGAAACAGAACACGTCCGGTAGCGATGACCGGTGCCGCCATGAACGCGCCCAATATGCCCCCAACGCTGGCCCCCACAACCACGCCGGCCATCACCAGGGTGGGATGGATCTCGAGGGCCTGCCCAATGAGCCGGGGCACGATGATATTGTTCTCCAACTGCTGGACGATCACGTAGAACAAGGTCACGATGAGGGCGAAGACAAGGTTGGAAACCGGCAACACCGACGAGCCCTGTAAAAGGGCAAGGAGTATGGCCGGGATCGAAGCCAAAATCGGCCCAATATTGGGCAGCGCTTCCAACAGACCGGCCAGTATGCCCAGCACCAACGCCCCCGGCACACCCAACGCCGCAGTGCCTACGCCGACCGTCGTCCCGATGATGAGCGCCAAAATGAGTTGTCCCCGAAAGAAAGCGCCCCACACGCGGCGGACGAGGCTCCACAGATGCGCATATTCAGCCCGATACGGAGCCGGGACCAATTCCGCAAACGCCTTGCCCAATTGAGGCAAGTCGAGACTGAGGTAGATGGAATAAATCAGAGTGAACAGAAAGGCCAAAATCGCCCAGAGCACCGTGCCCACAACGGTCGAAGCCACCCCGGTAGCCATTTCCAGCGCCGAGGGGATTGAGTTGAAAATCTGATCCGGCGATGGAATCATCGCCCCGGGCATAACGCCGGTCAACGTCTCCAATGCAGGGTTCACGACAGGCGACAAGTCAAACCGAAACTTCAACACCTCCACGTATCGAATACTCTCCAGCGAGTGCCGCAGCCAGATGGTGGTCTTGTCCAGCAATTCCACCATATCTATGTCTATGTCGCGCACCGCGTCGATGATGGCCGGTGTGAGGATAAGGGGCAACAAAACCATCGCCACCAACAAAAGCAGATAAGTCAATATCACGGCCAACCAGCGGGGCATTCGCAGGCGCAGGGTAAAAAAGCAGACGACCGGGTTCAGCAAAAAAGCCAGAATGGCCGCCACGATGATGAAGGGAAGCACCGGCCGGCTGATATAGAGCACCCCAACGACGATCAAAGCGATGGCAATCGCTACCGTACGTTTCGTCGCTTCACTCCACTCTGTCTCCATCCTGGCCTTCCTCGCTTGAATCAGCGAATCAGCGAATCAGCGAATCAGCGAATCGGCGAATCGGCAAATCAGCAAATCGGCGAATTGGCAAATTGGCAAATTGGCACGGGCATTTGCCGAGCGTAACTATTTTGACAAGGTCACATCTGTCATTGCGAGCATCCGAAGGAGTGCGAAGCAATCTCCTACGATACACTGTGGCGATTGCTCACCCCGTTCGGGGCACAGGTCGTCGCTGCGCTCCTCGCAGGGGCTCACAAGTGTGGGTTTTTCTAGGGCTGGCCCCACCGGAGGAAGCGGGGTAGGGGTGAGGCAGCCGGGCCAAAGATTCTGCCAAAAACCGAGAGTTCCCTTCGGCTGCCTCGTCCCTACGACTCCCTTTGAGCCCCATCTTTTGGATTTTCCAAACGAAGCCTCAAGTGCGCAAGTCCCGTTAGCTGAGGCTGGCTACTCCCCAGACTCCTGGCTCCTCCCTGCTGCGGCGAAAGCCCCCAGGAACTCGACGGGGACCGGGAAGACGATGGTCGAGTTCTTCTCAACGGCGATCTCGGTGAGGGTTTGCAAATAGCGTAACTGCACACCTGCCGGTTGCTTGGACAAAATAGCAGCCGCCTTGGCCAATTGCTGGGAGGCCATAAACTCACCTTCGGCGTGGATGATCTTGGCCCGCTTCTCGCGCTCGGCCTCGGCCTGACGCGCCATCGCCCGCTGCATCGACTGAGGCAGCTCCACGTCCTTCACCTCGACGATGCTGACCTTCACGCCCCACGGCGCGGTGGTCTCGTCGATGATCTGCTGGAGCTTTTGGTTGATCTTCTCCCGATGAGCCAACAACTCATCCAATTCGCTCTGGCCGATGACGTTACGCAGCGTCGTCTGGGAGATATTCCACGTTGCCCGCCGAAAATCTTCGACCTGCACGACGGCGTCCGACGGCTCAATCACCCGAAAATAGACGACCGCGTTCACCTTGACGGTCACGTTGTCTTTGGTGATCGCCTCCTGACTGGGCACGTCGAGGGTGACGACTCGCAGGTCTACCTTCACCATACGGTCTACGAAGGGGATGATGAAGAACAGCCCCGGTCCTTTGGCCCCGACCAGCCGTCCCAGACGGAAGATCACGCCCCGTTCATACTCCTGCACAATCTTGATGGCAGCACTGGCCAGCGCCAACAAAATGATGGCCAGTACCCCAAACGTTGACAAAAAACCCAGTAGTTGTTCCATGCTCGTTTCCTCCTCGCAATCCTTTGACGTAATTTTTCCGTCTCTCTTCCAGAGACGTTCTCCGGCGGGAAAATACCCTCCGGCTCATGTCTAGAATCTGTGCATGTCATTGCAAGCGAAGCGACACTTGCACCGCACGCAAGTGCCAACGGCTGAGACCGCTTCGCCTCCGGCTCGCGGTGACACATCGGCACACTTTTCATACATGAGCCTACCCTCCGAGCCAATCCTTTGGGTGTGGAAGACACTTTCGATTTCTATTATACCCGATGCCAATGGACAAAGCAATAGTGGTCCTATGGCTCGCATCAGGGAGGCTCTCACTCCTCAAAATGGCCAAAATCCAGAGAACATTTTGCGTTCCCCGTGCTGCCGGGTAGTCTCTCTCTCTTGCGTGTTGGCGGCGAGAGGAGGCAAAGCCCTCACCCATCCCCGCCTGCACCCCCTCCCTCTCCCAAATTGGGAGAGGGAGGGGGTTGGGGGGAGGGTCTGCCGCCGGCAAATAGCAAAAGCTACGCCCCGAGCATGGCGAAGGCCCGCACCGGGAAGGCAGCCGCGCCCGCCACCTTGACCGGCGCCGCCACAAACGTGAACGTCGATCCCACCAATCCGCTCAACCGGGTGAGATTCTCCACAATGAGAATCCCGGCCGGCAGCAAAAGGGTGTGGGCAGGCCGGGTGGGGTCCTGGGTGCTATCAATCACCAGCGTGTCTATGCCCACCAGCGCCGGGCGCATCGCCTGCAGGCGCTCGGCCATCTCGCGCGGGACGAAGGGGTGATGATAGTATGCCTCCTCTCCCCAATGGTCGCTCCAGCCGGTGCACAGGAGCAGCGCTTTGCCCTCCACCTCGAGCCCGTCCAGGGCATCGGCGGGCAACGGCGCATCGGGTGCGGCCTGGTGGCGCAGGTCAAGGGCCAGGCCGGGCAGCACAAGCTGCGACAGGTCCAACTGGCTGATGTCCGCGCCGTTGGGATCGAAGTGGTAGGGCGAGTCCAGGTAGGTGCCGATGCTGGTGACAAAGCGCACCTCGGTCACTTCGCAGGTGGTATCCCGATAATATCCCCGCGCGGCCGCATCGGCGTGGGTCCACACCGCGCCGACGTAGGGCGCATCGAAGCTGGGGAAGCGGGGCATCTCGGGTTCGATGGTGTGACTCAAATCAAGTAAAGCAGACATAGAGATTCCTCCCATCTGACTCATCTGAACGTTGGGCAAATCCGAGGCTTTTTCACCGCCAAGTCGCAAAGGACGCCATGCCCAGGCACACACCCCTATCGTATCATACCTTTTTTCAACGGAAAAGCGAGCAAAGCATCCTGAGCCCTCAGAGTAATTGGGTGCGTTCGGATTTCGGGGAATGGGCACGCCGAATGGGGATTCCAGCGCCGCGGTGGACAGAAAAGGTAGCCCCGGAATCCCTATTCAGAAACGGTAGCCCTGGAATCCCTATTCCAGGGCCCCGGAATCCCTATTCAGAAAAGGTAGCCCCGGAATCCCTATTCCAGGGCCCCGGAATCCCTATTCAGAAAAGGTAGCCCTGGAATCCCTATTCCAGGGCAATGCCCGAGTAATCGTCCTTCTTTTGGGTTGGGCCACATTATGGTATAATGCACTTCCGATTGTATTGTCGTGACACAGAGAGGAACCCTTGCGAAGGTTCCGTGATGGATTTCGAGCCGACCGACGATTTAAATTGCGTTACTGCTCGGGCTATCAGGCAAATCAAGCCAAACCAGCCGGGATTAGGGGATTTGGAGATAGAAGATGAAGAAAAAATCCCCCAATCTCCCAATCCCGGCCAAAAGACAGGCGTAATCAGGCAAGCCTGAGTAGTAACTAAATTTCGATGGATATGTTGGAGTGGGAGTCATTGTAACTATGTTTAAGAACGTTTTCACCAAAGTATTGGGCGACCCCAATTTAAAAGTGATCAAAAATCTCACGCCGCTGGTCGAAGAGGTGAACGACCTCGAAGCAGAAATGCAGCGCAAGAGCGACGACGAATTGCGCGATATGATCGCCCGCTTCCGGGCCGACATCGCCGAGGAAACGGCCATGCTACGCGGCAAACTGAAGGACCACCGCACCGCGCGCGACGCAGCCAGCGGCGATGAGCGTCGCCGGCTGGAGATCGAGGTCGAGCGGCTGGAGAAAGACCTGCTCAAGCTGGAAACAAAGCTGATGCAAGGGATGATGCCCCAGGTCTTCGCCGCCGTGCGCGAGGCAAGCGTTCGCACCACCGGCCTCCGTCATTACGACGTGCAGGTCGTCGGCGGCGCGGTGTTGCACCGGGGGAGCGTGGTAGAAATGCGCACCGGCGAGGGCAAGACACTGGTGGCCACTATGCCGGTGGTGCTCAACGCGCTGACCGGGCGGGGCGTGCACCTCGTCACCGTCAACGACTACCTGGCCAAGCGCGACGCCCAATGGATGGGACCTATTTATCACCTGCTCGGCCTGTCGGTGGGAGTGATCCAATCGACGGGGGGTGGGCGGCCCGACGAGGCATCGTATCAGTTTGACCCCAACTACCAGGCCGCCGACGACCGCTACCTCTACCTGCGCCCAATCACCCGCCGCGAAGCCTATCACTGCGACATCACCTACGGTACCAACAACGAGTTCGGCTTCGACTACCTGCGCGACAACATGGTCTACGACCTGAGTCAGATGACTCAGCGCGAACTGCATTACGCCATCATCGACGAGGTGGACAACATCCTCATCGACGAGGCCCGCACCCCCCTCATCATCTCCGGCCCGGCCGAGGAGAGCAGCGACCTGTATCGCCAGTTCGCCGACGTGGTGCGCCAGCTCAAGCCCAGCAGCCCCGAGAGCATCGAGGCCAAAGAACCCGACGGCGACTACGCCGTCGACGAGAAGGCCCGCGTCGTCACCCTCACCGAGGCCGGCGTAGAAAAGGTCGAGCGTATCCTGGGCATCGACAACCTGTACGGTCCGGAGCACTGGCAGAAGACCCCCTACCTGGACAATGCCCTGCGCGCCCACGCGCTTTACCACCGAGACCGCGATTACATCGTCAAGGACGGGCAGGTCATCATCGTCGACGAGTTCACCGGGCGACTGATGCACGGTCGGCGCTACAGCGAAGGGCTGCACCAGGCCATCGAGGCCAAAGAAGGGGTGACAGTCCAACGAGAAAGCCTCACCCTGGCCACCATTACCTTCCAGAACTTCTTCCGAATGTACAACAAACTGGCCGGTATGACCGGCACGGCCGCCACCGAAGCGGAAGAGTTTGGCAAAATTTACGATCTGGACGTGGTCGTGTTGCCCACCAACGTGGAATACCGGGCGATGCAGGGCGAACTGAAAACCGTCACCCGCCGCGAAGACGGCGTGGAAGTGACCACCTACGAAAACCCACAAACGGGCGAACTTTACTGGAAACGTGTTGACTATCCCGACCTGGTTTACAAAAGTCCCCAGGCCAAATTCAAAGCAGTGGTCGAAGAAATCGCCGAGGCCCACGCCCAGGGTCGCCCCGTGCTGGTGGGCACGGTCGCCATCGAAACGTCGGAATATCTGTCGAAGCTGCTGAAACGGCGCGGCGTTCCGCACGAAGTGTTGAACGCCAAGCAGCACGAACGAGAAGCACTCATCATCACCCAGGCCGGCGTGCCCGGCGCGGTGACGATTGCCACCAACATGGCCGGTCGCGGCGTGGACATCCTGCTCGGCGGCAACCCCGAAGGAATGGCCCGAGACCAGCTCCGCAAAGAGGGAATAGACCTGACCGAAATTCCCAGCCTGGCCTGGAACGACGCCCTCGACATGCTGCGACGCGGCCAGGCCCCCACCCAAAAGTATCCCACCCGCTGGGCCCAGGTGCTGGCCGAAGAGCACACCCTGTGCGAGCAAAACAAGGCAAAAGTGTTGGAACTGGGTGGGCTGCACGTCATCGTCACCGAACGCCACGAAGCACGCCGCATCGACAACCAGTTGCGCGGTCGCGCCGGTCGCCAGGGAGACCCCGGCTCCAGCCGCTTTTACCTG
>JAJRXB010000382.1 GCA_024276515.1 Chloroflexota bacterium | reverse complement strand
TTTGTTTTTGCTCTTTTTTGGAACGAAAGCGAGAGAGCATTTCGACGATGACGGGGTAGGGTTTGAGACGCTCGATGAACGTTTGATAGTGCTGCTGGGCCAGCACGGTGGTCGGGACGAGCATGGCCACCTGCATGCCGTCCATCACTGCCTTGAAGGCGGCACGCAGAGCCACCTCGGTTTTGCCGTAGCCCACGTCGCCGCAGATGAGCCGGTCCATCGGCTTGGGTTTCTCCATGTCGGCCTTCACCTGCTCGATGGCGCGAAGCTGGTCTTCGGTCTCGACGTAGGGGAAAGCGGCTTCCAGTTCTTGCTGCCAGGGTGAGTCGGGGGCAAAGGGGTGTCCCGGCGCGATTTCGCGAGCGGCGTAGATCTCCAGAAGCTCGGCAGCGATCTGCTCGACGGCCCGCTTGGCCCGGCGCTTGACGATATTCCAATCGGCAGCGCCCAGCCGATTGAGGGCCGGAGGGCGGTCGTCGACGCCCACGTAGCGCGACAGGCGGTCGGCCTGGTGGATGGGCACGTAGAGCCGGTCGCCGACGGCGTAATCTACCTGCAAATATTCGCGCTCCACGCCCTCCAGGTCGAGCTTGACCAGACCCCGGAAGACCCCGATCCCGTGCTCGATGTGGACGACGTAGTCGCCTGGCTGCACGTCGGCGAAGAAGGTCTCTGGCGTTACCGCACGTCGGACGGCCGGGCGGCGGCGCGGTTCTGGTTTGTGGTAGCCAAAAATCTCCGCGTCGGTCAGCAGGCAGCAGACGGCACCGTCCCGGCGCAGAATCCAACCTTCGGCCAGTGAGCCCTGTATCACGGTGATGCTCCCCGGCGGCGGCAATTCGTGATCCTCTCTGCCCGCAGGGCCGGATGGCGCCTCCGCCAACTCCTCCGCCGGGGAGAGAGGCGCACCCTGAAGGTAAGCGATGTCCCGCTCTGCCAACAGGTCGGACAGGCGGGCTGCCTGGCGGCTGACCAGCACCACTCGCTCGCCCGCCCGTCGCCGTTCGAGCAGGTCGTCCATCAGCCGCTTCACCTGACCGCCGTAGACGGGGGCCGGGGTGAAGAGGTGGGAGATCGGAGATTGGAGATCGGGGATTGGGGGTTGAGGATGGTCAGTCCGCAGCTCCCAATCCACAGTCCTGAATCCGAGAAGCAGGTGGGGGCGGCGACGCAGGTCGGCTGTCAGTTCCGCCTCGGTAAAATAAGGGCGGGGTATGCCGGCCGGCAACTCGCCCTGGCGTCGCAAATCCTCTTCCAGGTCGGTGGCCTGTTGCTCCAAATCGCTGAGGACGGCCGCCAGTTCGTCCAGGTCCTCGACGACGAGCAGGCCGTCGGGGGGCAGGTAATCGAGGGGCGAGGCCGGCCGGGGGTAGAAGAAGGGAAGATAGAACTCGACGCCGCGAAAGCTCTCGGCGTTGCTCAGGCGTGCCAGGTCTTCTTCAAAATCTGATTGAGCGAGGGGGTGGCACGACGAGAAATCAATCTGGCGGGCTGCGTCGGCGGCTGAGGGGGCCAGGCGGGTCAGCGCCTCGTGAGCAGGCACGATGTCGAAGGCGGTGATGCGCTCCTCTGAGCGTTGGGTGAGGGGGTCGAAGGTGCGCAGGGAGTCGATCTCGTCGCCGAAGAGCTCGATGCGGACGGGGAGCGGCTGGTTGGGCGGGAAGATGTCGAGGATGCCGCCCCGACGACTGAAGTAACCCGGCTCCTCCACGACGCTGCTGGTGCGATAGCCGATGTCCAGCCAGCCGGTCAGCAACTCGTTGAGGACGACTCGCTGCCCGACGCGCAGGGTGCTCAGCCCGGCCCGGAACTCGTCGGGAGGAGCTGTCTTTTGCATCAGCGCGCGGGCGGAGGTGACGACCAGGGGAGGCGGATGGTCGTGGGATGGGCCGGGGGACCAGCCAGCCAGGGCTGCCAGGGCGCGGACCCGTTCGCGGATGGTGTCCCGTCCCCACACGACCCGTTCGTAGGGTAGGGCGTCGGGATCGGGCAGGCGCAGAACCGCCGTCGGATGGGGCGACCAGGCACGGATTTGCTGGGTCAGGGCTCGCGCGTGGTTGGCGCGGGCGACCACTACCAGCAACGGACGCCGGGTGTGGGCATGCAGGGCGGCCAGAACGGCCGGTCGGGCCGCCGACAGCAAGCCCAGGGGAACGTCGGGCAGGCGTGGCGGCCTCGTCGTCAGTGCGGCGACCAGGTCACGGTAGGCAGGTATCTTTTCGAGCAGAGCCAGCAAAGCGGGAAGGTTCAAGTTTTTATGGGAGTCTGGCAAAAAATTTGTTGGCACGAATAAGTCTTGGGTTAAGTCAGTCCTGGCTCGGTCGGAGACCGGCCAGAGTAGTGGAGACCGGCCAGAGCAGTGGCGGCTCGGTCGGAGACCGGCCAGAGCAGGAGACCGGCCAGAGCAGTGGCGGCTCGGTCGGAGACCGGCCAGAGCAGGAGACCGGCCAGAGCAGTGGAGACCGGCCAGAGCAGGAGACCGGCCAGAGCAATAGTTAACCCAGAACTTATTCGCGCCTACAAAAATTTCAGGATGTGTGACGAATGCATACGACTGCTATCGTCGGGAAGGGGGACCAGGCGGGCCTCCTTCCTCGTTGTCCCCACATTCAATGTCGGTCAGTACGCCCACCACGTAGCGCCCGCTTGCGATTTCCCGACCATCTTCCAAGAGTCGGACGGAGATCCAATAAGGCGACTTGTCGGCCGGGATGGCACTGCCGCACCGAAAACGGCCTACCCAAAATTCCCCGGTCCTGGCATCGAAGCCGGGCGGGTCGGCGATCACATTTTTCATAGCGGCCAGCAGATCTGCCGAATATTCTATGTTCAACTCCAGATAAGGTGGCAGGTGTTGCGTCGGGTCTTCGGGGTCGGGGTCGTCGCGATCGATCTTGAAGACGGTCTTGCCGATGCGGGTGACGACTTCACCCCACAGGTAACTCCCCTCCAGATAGATGATAGGCTCGGCCAATGGGGCGTCGCTTGCCACGTAGACGCCTTCAGGCGCGTTGTAGCTGTCGCGCAAAACCAGGGTGAGACTCGCCGGCCCCCTCACCCGGGTTGGCCTGGCAGCGATCACAGCCGGTGCGGGAGATGGAGAAGGTGTTGCGCTTGGAGTCGGCGTTGGCGCTGGTGAAGCTGTGAACGTAAGTGTCGGCGTGGGCACAGGGGTGGACGTGGCGGTAAAAGTCGGCGAAGGGTTGGCGGCCAGAGAGAGGGTTGTCGGCATTGCCGTGGGCTCTCCCGAACCTCCGTTCAGCCCAAAAGCTGCCATTGCGCCTGCGCTCACAAGTACCAGCGTGACGACGACCGTCGCCAGCAAACGGACCGGGAGTTTGGAGACCGCGGTTGGTTGAGGGACCATCGGGGCGACTGGCCCGAACGATTGGGTGGTGAAGGAAGCGGTCAGGCGGCTGCGCGCCCGCTCGAGCGCCTGGAGCATCTCGTCGGCGCTCTGGAAGCGATCCTCCGGCTTGCGTTGAAGGGCTTTGATGAGAAGCGGACGCACTGGATCGGGGAATGGGCCAAGTTGCTGGAATACGTCGCTGCTGCTGTTGGCGAAGATCGGATTGAGGAAAAGTGGCTCTTGCAACTCGCCGTTCAACATTTCGTAAAGGACTGCCCCCAGTGAGTAGAGGTCGGAGATGGGGGTGATAACGTGGTAACTGGAGGCCTGTTCGGGCGATAGATAGATGAGAGTCCCGACCACGTTGTCGTTGGGGGTCAGTCGTTCGTCTTCCGACTGTAGCGCGATACCAAAGTCGCCGATTTTGGCGACGGGCAGGCCATCGGTGCGGGAGAAGAACATCACGTTGGCCGGCTTCACGTCGCGGTGAACGACTCCCTTGCTGTGGACTGCCCGCAACCCTTTGCAAACGTCAATCGCCACCGACAAC
>JAJRXB010000381.1 GCA_024276515.1 Chloroflexota bacterium | reverse complement strand
CGCCTTCTCCCACGACTCGGAACTGGTACCCACCAGCTCGATCACCTTATAGACACTCTCTGCCATGTCACCCTCCTTTCGCCCATCGGACCCGATGAGCCTGCTGAGAACTGTGAGACCGGTTGTCACTCGTTGTGCTTTCCTGTGCTCAATATAACACACTTCACGATACAATGTCAATGGTCCCTGGCATCCCTCAGGGCTTTTCAACGTTCTAGCGCGAGCAAGGTGACAGTCACCTTGTTCGGCATGACACGTTGACAAAAACGGTAAGGAATGGTTGTCAAGTGCCTTCCTCTCGCCAAAAGATCGGAGGTGACTGTCACCTGGGTTAATTCTTTGAAAAGCCCTGGGCATCCCTACCAGGAGGTTATCAACGGATAAAGTAGCGGATAAGCGGATCCCACGCTTGCGCGAGGAGAAACATCCGCTCATTCGTTGCCTATCCGCTGATGATCGTCTGCCACCAACCCTTTCTCTCAAGGTAACTACCTTGACAATGGGTAGTCCTGTTCTCGAAAGTTGTTGACGAAGCTTTTGCAATTTTCACCGCGAAGAAAAACTAAGGAAAATCTTGGCGTCCTTTCCCGCGGGGATGCCGGCCTATCCCGCGGGGATGCCGGCCTATGCGACTTGGCGGTGAAAAGTCCCAGATTTGCCCAACAACACTCATCGGGGACATCACCAGATTGTCCAAAGTCCAATAAAGAGGACCGTCCACCGAGACGGTCCTTTGTTTGCAACGTATGCGGTTGGGGTGCTACTCCATCCCCAACGCGCGTTTGGCGCTGTCCAGGGTGTTGCGCAGCAACATAGCGATGGTCATCGGGCCGACGCCGCCCGGCACCGGCGTGATGGCGGCGGCCACCTCCTTCACCTCGTCAAAAGCCACGTCACCGACCAGCCGGTATCCCTTCTCGCGGGTGGGGTCATCCACGGCGTTGACGCCCACGTCAATAACCACCACTCCGGGTTTCACCCAGTCGCCGCGCACCATCTCGGGCCGGCCCACAGCCGCGACCAGAATGTCGGCCTCGCGCACCACGCTGGGCAGGTCCTTCGTGCGAGAGTGGCAAATAGTGAGGGTGGCATTGCGATGCAGCAATAGCATAGCCACCGGCAACCCGACGATATTACTCCGCCCCAGGACGACCGCCCGCTTACCCTCGATTTCGACGCCCGTTCGGTCGAGCAACTCAATGCATCCTTTGGGCGTGCAGGGGACGAACAACGGGTCGCGTCGCTTCATCGAGAGTCGCCCAATATTGAGCGGATGAAAGCCGTCCACGTCCTTCTCAAGACTGATAGCCCCCAGAATCTCCTCTTCGTCAATGTGGTCGGGCAGCGGAAGCTGAACCAGAATGCCGTGCACGTCGGGATTGGCGTTGAGCTCGCGAACTACTTCGAGCAGATCTTCCTGGCTGGTGTCGCCCGGCAGGTCGTAGCCAAAGGAGGTGATGCCCACCTCGGCACAAGCCCTCTTTTTCATACGAACGTAAGTCTGGGAATCCCGCCGTTCGCCGACCAGTACAGCGGCCAGACCAGGCACTTTGTTATATTGGGCTTTCATCGCCTCCACTTCGGCCTTGATCTCGCCTCGGATGGTTGCCGCAATCGCTTTGCCATCAATGATTTTCGCTGACATTTGTTCCTCCTTGAACGTTAAACTTTGCCGATCAAACTCTTAAGGTGACAGTCACCGTGTTCGGCACGACACGTGGGCAAAACGGTAAGAAATGGTGGTCAAGTGCCTTCCTCTCGCCAGAGGATCGGAGGTGACTGTCACCTGGGTTAATTCTTTGAAAAGCCCCGATCCTTGTGAATGCCCCATTCGGTTCCGGGCCGCCGACCCTTTGACAGTATAACACAGCCTTTGTTCGAAGGCAATATTTTTCGTGACTATTTACACAATGCCGACGGGAATATGACTTATGCTCCATTGACTGGCGGTTGGGGTATGGTATAATTTCTTTATAGGTTCAGGGCGATGTGGGACAGATGTAAGCGTTCACCCTTCCCTGGCAGGGAGGGGCCGGGGGAGGGTGGAATCTCGCCCGGAGAGAGATTCCGTCCGGGACGTGGGGAGTTTCTCCGGCGTCCCCTCCACCCCTACCCCAACCTTCCCCCTACGAAGGGGAGGGGGTGAACGCTTACGGGCAGATGGGAGGAGAGACATGAAAGTCCACACCACGGCGCTGATCCTCATCAGTATGCTCATCCTGGCCGCCTGTGGCGCACCTCCTGCGACGCCGTCGCTGCCGGGTGAGGCCGGCGGGGGTGTGGCGCCAGTCCTTACGCCGGAGGGTGTGGGGCCACGTGCCGTCAGCTTTGTCACCGAGGACGGCGTCGCCCTGGGCGGGACGCTCTACGGCAGCGGCTCTACGGCCGTGATCTTCTCACACATGTTCCCCACCGATCAGACCAGTTGGACGGCCGTAGCCCAAGAATTGGCCGGTCGGGGCTACATGGCCCTTACTTACGACTTTCGGGGCTACGGCGCATCGGAGGGGGAAAAGAACGTGAGTCGGATTGACCGGGATTTGCGCGCCGCCGTCGCTTTTGTCCGTGAACAGGGCGCGACCGACCTGGTGCTGGTCGGGGCCAGCATGGGCGGGACGGCCACGGCCAAAGTGTCTGCCGCCGAGAACCCGGTGGCTGTGATCATCATCTCGGCTCCGGTCTCCTTCCGGGGGCTGACGGTGAGCGACGACGAGGTGCGGGCTATCACTGCCCCCAAGCTCTTCATTGGCAGCGAGCAAGACGCCGCCACCCGCGACACCCTCCACATGTTCGACGTGGCCCCCGAACCCAAAGAAAAACACGTCTATCCCGGCAGCGGACACGGCACCTTTATTTTCGATTCTCAATATGGCGACGACCTGATGCAGCGCATCGTCCGGTTTGTCGAAACCAATGTGCGATGACTCACTACTCACCTGTCGCCTGGCGACTCCTCGTCACACCACCGGCCGATGGGGCGACCAACATGGCGATTGACGAAGCCATTCTCCACGCCCTGGCCGATGGCAGGGGCCGCCCCACGCTGCGCTTTTATCAATGGGACCCGCCTTGCCTCTCGTTGGGCTACAACGAACGTTGCACCGACGTAGACGAGGCCGCCTGCGCCCGGCTGGGCTACACCTGGGTGCGACGGCCCACCGGCGGACGGGCCATCTTGCACACCGACGAGTTGACCTACAGCGTCGTCGCCCCCGCCGACGAACCGCGCGTGGCCGGCGGCGTCGTGGAATCGTATCGCCGGCTGAGCGCCGGTCTGCTGGCCGGCCTGCGCGCCCTGGGCACCGACGCCGTTCAGGCGCAGACGGAGAAGATCGCCAATCGCCGGCAGGGCGCGGCCTGCTTCGACACCCCATCGAATTACGAGATCACGGTGGGAGGCAAAAAGCTGGTCGGCAGCGCGCAGGTGCGCCGCCGCGGGATAGTGTTGCAGCATGGCACGTTGCCCCTCACCGGCGACCTTGACCGCATCTTCGCTTGCCTGAACGTAACCGGCCTCTCCCCCTCCAGGAAAACTTCGCTCTTGGACTCTGCCTGTACGCTGGAACAGGCGTTGGGGCGGATCGTATCTTTCGAAGAGGCGGTCGGCGCGCTGGTCCAGGGCTTTGCCAGCGCCTTAAACCTGCGTCTGGAGCCGGGTGATCTCACCGACTATGAGCGCTCGCTGGCCGAGCGATTGCGCCGCGAACAATATGCCAGCGACGATTGGAATCGTCGCATTTGACGGGAATTTGCATAAAACGTCGTGCGTGATACGTGGCGTGCAGCCGTTGCGTTTCACGCATCGCCTTTTTACGCCGCACACTTTATAGTCTTGGGACGAAGTTCTATGGTTATTGGAGCCTGCACTCTGGAACTGTACATCCCTGGCAACGGATCCCTCAAGGGCAAACGTCAGGTCATCAAGAGTCTCATGGTCCGATTGCGCAAGGAATTCAACGTCTCCGTGGCCGAGGTTGACGCGCAAGACGTGTGGCAATCGGCGGTCATCGGCGTCGTTTGCGTGTCGAGCGATCGGGGTTACGCCCATGGCCTGCTCACCCGGGTGGCGCATTGGGTAGAAGAAAGCCGGTTGGATTGCGACCTGGTTGACTATCAGATCGAGATTCTATAGGGACAAGCTTATGCAAAGCATAGACCAGGTTCTCCTTTTTGCCGAAGTGCTGATCTATGTCATCCTGATGCTCCAGGTGCTTTTCCGCCGGCGTGCAGAGGATGTAGAAGAATACCTGATCATCTACCTGGGACTCTCGCTCGTCCTCGCTTTGTTGTGGTTGACACGCCTGACCGTTGACATGGTTTCCCTGCCCCCGGTCGAGATCATCTCCTCGTGGAGCAGAGTGGTGCCGGCGATGGCGTTTGGGGCGCTTACTATGGCCTTTATTCGAAAGATCCGCTGGGCCTTTGGCTGGCTCCTGGGAGGTGTCGGTTTATTTTCGACCCTGGTTGCCCTACAGTGGGGTTGGCTGGCCCAGCCACCCGAGATGATAACGGCCGTTCGGGTTGTGTTGTGGGCCCTGGCACTGGCCGGGGCCACCCTGGCCATATTGTTCGCCTATCGGCAACAAACCAGTCCGCTGCATCGCAACCGACTTCGTTATTGGCTGGTGATTTTGGCCCTGCTGGTCAGCGCGGAGGGCGTGTCGCTGGCGACCGGCTTCTGGGCGCAGGTGGCCATCCGGGCGTTGAGCTGGGTGGCAGCCGGGCTGGCGACTTACGTAATCTTGCAGGTCCACCCGCCCGACCTGAAAACCCTCGCCCGACAGACACTCCGTTTCATAGCTGTTACCGTGGTGTTGAGCGCGGTTTTCTTTGGGGTGCTGGTAACCGTGCAAAGTGTCAGTTGGCCGACGCTCACGCAACGCGATGCGTGGCTGCTCACCGGCCTCATCGCCGTAGTGATGGCCATTTTGCTCCCCGGCCTGTCGAGCCTCTCCGAGCGTGCCCTGAACCGCCTCTTCTTTGGCACCGATTACGATGCCCGAGAAGTGGTGCGCTATTATAGCCAGAGCGTGAGCAACATCCTCGACGTTGATCGGCTGACCACGGTGGCCTTTGACGTGATCGGCCAGGTGTTTGATCTGGAGCGGGGCGCTTTGTTGCTGGTGCAACATGGCGGGACCGGCTACTCCACCATCCTGCCCGTGCGAGGTCGCGGCAACGTTCCCACCCAACTGGGTGAAATGGAGACTTTTGGCACCCTGATGAATCGCTTCCGACAGTCGGGCGCACCACTGACCCAATACGACATCGACGTGCTGCCTGCGTATCGTCACATCCCAGAGAGCGAACGGCAATGGTTGAGCAATTTGCAAATGGAACTCTACGTGCCCATCCGCTCTCAAGATGAGGTCATCGGCCTGCTGGCGCTGGGCCCCAAACGCTCGGGCGAAGCCTTCCGCCGCAACGACCTGAATCTGCTCAGCACCCTGGCCGATCAGACGGTGGCCGCCCTGAACAACGCCAAATTGGTGCGAGACTTGCAACGGCTGAATCTTGACGTGAGCCAGCTCAACGCCGAGTTGGAGGCGATGAACCAGGCGAAGACAGATTTCATCAGCATCGCTTCGCACGAGTTGCGCACGCCCCTTTCGCAGGTGAATGGCTACTCACAAATGCTGGCCGAAGAACTGGGGCCCAATTCACCCTTGTCTGTCTTTGTCAATGGCCTCATCCGGGGCGCTACCCGGCTGACCGAAATCGTTGACGTGATGCTCGACGTGTCGCGGCTGGACGTGGGCGGGCTGAGTTTGAAGCGGACCCCCGTCGCACTCAACCAGGTCATCGAGCGCGCCATTGACGAGTGGGCCTCGGCGCTGTCGGAACGCGGGCACACCCTCGTCACCGACGGGCTGGACGCTCTGCCCCATCTGGAAGGGGACACAGCGCGATTGCAACAGGCTTTCAGCCAGTTGATCAACAATGCCATCAAAAACACGCCCGACGGTGGCCGTATCGAAATCATCGGGCGCGCTCATACCCAGGATGGCAGCGGTCAATTCGTAGAGGTGATCGTGAAAGACAACGGCATTGGCATTGACCCGGCCGACCAACACAAAATCTTCGACAAATTCTATCGCACCGGCGATCTGATGAAGCACAGCACCGGCAAAACCAAGTTCAAAGGCGCGGGCCCTGGCCTGGGTCTGTCGCTGGTGAAGGGTATCATAGACGCGCACGGCGGTCGCATCTGGGTCGAGAGTCCCGGCTACGACGAAAAGACGTGTCCCGGCAGCAACTTCCACGTTTTGTTGCCCCTGCACCCGCCGGCGTACAACCCGGCGATGGCCAAGACGGTGATTCGCCGGGGGTGGCCGGGGAAATAGGGCAATTACGCGCGATTGGATTTCACCGGCGACACAACAGAAGCCTCCCTATCGCAGGGAGGCTTCTGTTGTGTCGCATTGGGTTGTCTCTGACGCGACCGGGCCGGGTCAGTGTGGCAATTGCCCCAGCGTTCGCACCAGCCTGGCGATAGCCTCGTCGGGCGAGCCGTATTGTTCGGGGTCGTTCAGGCAATTCACCGCGTATTCCTGGATGACCATAACCGAGATTTGGTGAGCAGCTCCCCGGATGGCGGCCAGTTGCGTGAGGATGTCCTGACAGTCGCGGCCCTCTTCGATCATACGCCGCACGCCGCGGGCCTGCCCCTCGATGCGTTGCAGTCGCTTGATTAACTTCTCACGAGTGGTTACGGATAAAGTTGTCATTGGGTTGTGCACCGGAGACTCACGGTCTCCCTTGATCAGATGCTTCAGCCCACCGGGCCACAGGCAGCCGCGTTGCTGGTCACCCTTCTCGACGATTGACTGCCGGAGCCACGAGTGCCGAAGACTGAAAAAGCCTTTTTAGCCTGAGTGCTCCCGCATTGGGGACACTCCAGCTCGATCTTGGTCAGACTGGATCGGACAAATTTTTCGTACTTTTCGCCGCAATCCTGACAGACGTATTCATAGATTGGCATAACCGATACTACCTCCCGTCGGTCAAGATGAGTTCGTCTACTCTGGTTTGCACGTCCCTCGGCTTAAGGCGACCGACCTGGGTGAGAACAACCTCTCCATTCCCATCCACCAGGATCAGCGTCGGCACGGCTCGCACACCAAAGCGGGCCGCCGCCTGTCGTCCTACGCGGCTCATCACGTCGAGCCGCATCACCGACGCCTTGCCGTTTAGGTTCCGCTCCAACCCATCCACGACGGGTTTTGCCAGCAGGCACGCGCTTCAGAAATTGGAATAGAATTCGACAACGGTGGGTTGGCCGGCTGCCAAAATGGTGCTCAACTCGTCGAGGGAGTCTACGTTGCTGGGCTTGCTACGCAGCAGGATAAAGGCCCCTGCAATCAAGATCAAAAATGAGAGCAGGAGCCAGTTCGCCTTTATCCAGGCAGCCATTTCTATCATGCCAGGATGGGAGCCAGTTTATTGGTGATGAACTGCTTGGGCACGGCTCCAACCTGACGGTCGACCTCTTGTCCATCTTTAATGAACAACATCGTCGGGATGCCGCGTACACCGTAGCGTGTGGCCCATTCTGGATTTTCGTCGGTGTTGACTTTAGCCACGATGATTTGGCCGGCGTATTCTTTGGCAATCTCTTCGAGAACAGGCGCGACCATGTGGCAAGGCCCACACCAGGGAGCCCAAAAATCCACGATGACCGGCACCGGCGATTTGAGCACGGTCTCTTCAAACGTTTCGTCGCTCACGTGAATAGGGCTGTCGATAGTCTTTTCGGTCATGAAGTTACACCTCTACACTTTTTCGTTTGAGAACTCAATACCCCCTGGGGGTATCAGGCTGGTATTATACGCAAGTCGCTGGCTGGCGTCAAATCAGGCACGCCGTCCTCGCCAGAGCCTTGCCCCATACACCATTGACAACCGCACAACCGAAATTCTTACTTTGCCTGACAGCGGGTGGTCCCCCCGTTGAGTGTTGGTGGCGAAGAGGAGGCAAAGCCCCCACCCACCCCCGCCTGCACCCCCTCCCTCTCCCAATTTGGGAGAGGGAGGGGGTGGGGGGGAGAGGGCAAGCTCTCGCGCTCCCAAACATCATCAACGCTTAACAGGGAGACTACCTGACAGCGTGACCACCCATTTCTGGGGCTCGGCCCTGATTGGGTATATAGGGCAATCGCATCTAAATTCGAGTTTGGCCCCAAACCGTCATTCTGCCCGCACCTGCGATGGGGCAGGTGAGCGACGAGGGGGGAATCACCCCGGAATAGGGGTTCCGGGGCTACGAGATGGGGCGATGAGCATCCCGCAGCGCCGGAATCCCTATTCCGGCGCGGGCAGAAAATACAGCCTTTCAATACGCAATTGGTATAAAATTAAGATGCGATTGCCCT
>JAJRXB010000380.1 GCA_024276515.1 Chloroflexota bacterium | reverse complement strand
AGATGGGGCGATGAGCATCCCGCAGCGCCGGAATCCCTATTCCGGCGCGGGCAGAAAATACAGCCTTTCAATACGCAATTGGTATAAAATTAAGATGCGATTGCCCTAGAGCAGACAGGAATCTCGCTTGACAAACCAGGGGATCGGGATATAATTCCCCCCAGTCAGAATTACAGATGGTCTCCCTCTTGAGTGTTGCGGCTATTGTCATGGCGAGCGACCGTAGGGAGCGAAGCCATCTCCGCATTGCGGATAGGAGATTGTTTACCCCGTTCGGGGTATAGGTCGTCGCTGCGCTCCTCGCAATGACGCAAGTGGCTTATATCAGCCCAGCAACACTCTACAGGGGGACTACCGAATTGCAACGACGAAGGAACATCACCGTGGGGCTTGACGAGTCAAGAGGATCTCAGCCGAATAGCCTCTTATTCCCCTTCATCCGATGCGTCTGTATCGGGCGGGTGCAGCCGGTTGATTCAGCCCGCCTGTACCCCCGTACGGGGTACCTGCCTGGTCGGACGCAATCGGCTGTGCCCGCCGCTCGCCGGAACATCGCGATGAGTCGCACCGGTTGAGTGAGCCGCCCCTTTGGGTGCTTGTTCCAACTAAAACTAAGAAGATAAGACCAACCTTCCCCCGCCGGTTTGGGCGGTGGTGCAGGTTGTGTTCAACCGGACGAGACTCATCGCCGGGGCATCGCCCCGTGGTGGGTCTTTTTGATTTGAGTCTGGCTAAAATCTGTGGAAGGTAGTAGCGACTTCAGTCGCCAGGAACGACTGAAGTCGTCACTACCCATAAATTTTAGCCACACTCTTTTGATTTGTGACTATTCGCCTCAACCTTGCGAAGGTTGCCGACAGGCGGGCTTGGGAACCTCGATGGCAAGTGACATCGCTACCTCGGCAAGAATCTGTCCCAGAAACCTTCGCAAGGCTTATCACAACAAGGAGAGTGGAAAATGACAACAGCACCGGTGTCCATTCCGCTGCGGCCGGCCCGCCGGATAGGGGCTGGCTTGTTGGCAATCGTGGCAGCGGTCGTCGTGCTGGCGGTCTACGCGCAGATCAAGCCGTCGCTGGCGGTTTTCTGGCTCTTTGGGCTGGGCTTTGGCTTCGTCGTCCAGCGCAGCCGCTTCTGCTTTACCTCGGCCTTCCGCGACCTGTTTCTCTTGCAGGATGGCCGACTGGCCAGGGGGGTGCTGGTGGCTCTGGCGACGGCCTCCTTTGGCTTCACCCTGATCATGTACAAGCTATCACCTGATTTGTCAAAGATCGTGGGCAACGTTTACCCGACCGGAGTTCACACCCTGCTGGGCGGCCTGCTCTTCGGGACCGGGATGGTCGTCGCCGGGGGTTGCGCTTCGGGCACCCTGTACCGCATGGGCGAAGGCTACGTGGCTCAGTGGGTGGCGCTGGTGGGTATGCTCATCGGCTCTTTCCTGCTGGCCCTTAACTGGGGTTGGTGGTGGCCGACGGTGGTGTCGCAGCAGCCCAAAGTCTGGTTCCCACGGACCCTCGGTTGGGGGGGCGCGCTGGCGCTGACCCTGGCCGTGCTGGCCGGTCTCTACCTGCTGGTGCTGTGGTGGGAGTCGCGGGCGGGCGGCATCTTCCAGTGGCGGCAGGAGTCACCGCCGGCCGAGACCTTTGTCCAGCGGCTGAGCCAGCTTTACAACACAATCTTTGTGCGCGCCTGGCCGGCCGCGCTGGGCGGGCTGCTGCTGGGCCTGCTCAACATCATGGAGTTCACCTACAAAAAGCCGTGGGGCATCACCACCGAGATCAGTCGCTGGGCGGGCTGGATCGCCTACAGCCTGGGCTACCCGGCTCAGAATCTGCTCTACTTCGGCGACAAGCCGGCCGGCAAGGAACTGTTGAGTCACATCCCCTGGCTGAGCGGCGGCGCCCTCCTGGACTGGGGGCTGATCTTCGGCGCTTTCACGGCGGCGCTGCTGGCCGGTGAGTTCAAAGTGCGCTTCGCCCCTCACGCCGGGCGCTACGTCCAGTCGCTGCTGGGCGGGGTGGCGATGGGCTACGGCGCGCGCCTGGCGATGGGTTGCAACATCGGCGGCTTCTTCTCGGCCATCCCTTCGCTGGCGCTCAACGGCTGGGTCTTTGGCCTGGGCCTGTTCGTCGGCGCCTGGATTGGCGTGCAGATTATCAAACGATTGCCATAACGCCGGAGGGGGGCGACCGGTGGGTCGCCCCTCCCTCCATCCCAATGAAACGTACCTGATCAAAGGAGGACAAACGATGGAACTCGACGTGCGGGGCGACATCTGCCCCTATCCGATGCTCAAAACCGTAGAAGCACTCAAAAAACTGCCCAAAGGCGAGACGCTGGTCGTCATCACCGACCACGCCCCGGCGCTGGAGTCGATCCCGACCCAGGCGCGGCGGCGTGGCTTCAACGTGACCATCGAACAGGTGGGAGACCCCGAGTGGCGCATCACCCTGGCGCGGGAGGGCGAGTTATGACACAACGGACTCTACACCCTCCCCAGTTGGTGGACGCCGCCTGGCTGGCCGGTCACCTGGCCGACCCCGGCCTGCACCTGGTAGACGTTCGGGTCGAAGTGCCCGACATGGAGATCGGCTACCCGTGGGGCCACGTCCCCGGCGCGGTCCACCTGGACATGCGCGAACTGTTCACCGAGGTGGACGGGGTTCCGGGCCGGCTGGTCACCCAGTCGACGGCGGAGCGAATCCTGGGACGGCAGGGGCTCACCCGCGAGACGCCGGTGGTCGTTTACGACGAGAGCTTCGGCCCACTGTCGGCTCAATTGGCCTGGCTGCTGGTCCACTACGGCCACACCGACGTACGGGTGGTGGAAGGGGGCTGGGAGGCGTGGGAGGCTTCTGGCGGCCCCGTCTCGACCGAGCCGGTCGCGCCCGAGCCGGCCTTATACGTGGCCGAGCCGGATGGCGCGACGTTGGCGACGGCCAACTGGGTCGCCGCTCACCTGGACCACCCCGACGTGGTTCTGCTCGACGTGCGGACGGAGACCGAGTACCAGGGGGGGCATCTGCCCGGCGCGATCAATCTGCCCTACGAATCGGCGCTGCACTACGACCCGGCTCCCGCGCTGCGCCCTCCCGACGAGCTGCGACGTCACTTCACCGAGGCAGGCGTGACCCCGGACAAGGAGATCGTCGTCTACTGCCGGACCGGGGCCCGCTCGGCCCACACCTGGCTGGCCCTGCGCCGCCTGGGCTATCGGCGGGTGCGCAACTACGAAGGCTCGTGGACCGAATGGAGTCGCCGGCTCGACCTGCCGGTCGTCGGCGAACGGGATTCGGAGGGGTGTGTTTCAAATGAGTCGAGGTGACAAACTGGAGTGCAGAATTGATGGCCCAAAAAGCGGAATGAATTCCGCATTCCAACTGATATGTCACAAGAAGCAGAGGACGTTTGTCACAATTCTGACAGGCCAAATGGCGGGGTGGAATACACGCCATTTGGCGCGTCCTGTCGGGGGCTATTTTTGTTATACTGACTGATGGCACAACGATCTCGAGGAAGCAGTAACTACCTTGACAATGTCACATTTGTCATTGCGAGCATCCGAAGGATGCGAAGCAATCTCCTACGATGCATTGTGGCGATTGCTTACCCCGTTCGGGGCACAGGTACCCCGTTCGGGGCACAGGTACCCCGTT
>JAJRXB010000379.1 GCA_024276515.1 Chloroflexota bacterium | reverse complement strand
CGTGATTCTCGGCAAACATAGGGCGCTTTAGCGTCCTTGAGCTATTAGCCTGGAGCTTAAGCGAAGCACCCTGTGGGTTAGCTCGAGGCGACGGGGTGGCCAAACTCAGCTCTATGCCCGGAATAAATTCTTAACCTTCATCAGTCGTTTTAGGCTTCACAATGTACGCAATCAACGACTGAAGTCGTCACTACAAACTTAAACTGTGTAAGTACTGTTACTTTACTCCAACCGTATTCCTTCCTGGGCTACCCGGCCGGTCACCCCACGCCCTTGAGCCACCTGCGCCGACGACATCGCAAAAAGGTCTACCGGGACCGGCGCGTCGAGGAAGATGTCCATCGCCCTGTTCCACACCTGCTGCCGGAGAGAAGGGGCGGCGTCAGCGATCTCCACCACGATGTCGGCATCGTTGCGAGGGGTGGCCCTTCCGGTGGCAAAGGAGCCAAAAAGATAGACGGCGACGACTTCGGCCTGCTGCGCCTTCAACCGCCGCGCGCATTGGCGCAAAGCCTCGACCACCGCCTACTGGTCAACGAAGCGACTGCTGGCAAAAGTCGTAAATACGCTGCGCATCTTCAATTGCCTGTTGAGCCTCGTGGGCCGTGTAATAATCGTGGGGAGCGCCCACGTCGAATCCATTGGGGTAACGAGTAGGGATGTAGTGCTTAACCCCGCTGCGCCGACGCCGGCCGCTTGACCAGCACGCGGGGCAAGGGCTCGCCGTGTGCCAACGCCTGGTAGACGGCCACCATCTGCTCCCCGGTTCGCTCCCACGAAAAGAGAACCATAACCCGCTCGCGCAGACGTTGGCCCAACGCCCCCCGCTCGTCGAGCGACATGGTCAGCGTTCGTCCCAAAGTCGTCGCCAGTGCCGAGGCGGTACGTTCGGGGGCGTACAGCCCCCAATCGCCCAGGTACTCCCGGCTCACCGGCGTGTCGAAGGCGACCGTCGGCAGAGCCATGCTCATATAGTTGAGGATTTTGCCGCTCCCCTCGGTGGCCGAGACTTTGGGGGCCACGGCCACGTCGCCCAGGGCCAGATAGCGGGGCGCATCTTCGTAGGGGATTTTGCCAGTGAAGGTCACCACGTCGCTCACGCCCAATTCGGCGGCGCGGGCCTGGTAGTGTTCCACGTTGGGGTAGCCCATCAACAGCAGGTGAAAGTCGGCCCGCTCACTCTTGAGTTGCTGGATGGCTTTCAGCAGCAGGCCGGTGCCCTGGTATTCGGCCAGCAGCCCCAGATACACGATCACCGGCCTGTTGAGCGGCACGCCCAGTTCGCGCTTGAGCCTCTCTTTTTCGCCCTCCGAGAGAACTCCCGGCGAAAAGGCATCGGCGTTGACGCAATCTGGGGTGGGATAAATCCGTTCTTCGGGGACCCCAAATTTCTGCTTGAGCAAATTGGCCGCGTGTTGCGAGCTGGTCAGCAGCACCGGCGCAGCCTGGTCGATGCGGGTTTCCAGCCAGAGGAGCGGCCTGTAGGCCCAGCTATCTTCCCCCCGCAGAAAGTGGTGGTCTATCATCTCGCTGGTCAGGCTTCCCTGAAAGTCAAAGACCAGTGGTATCCCACTGAGCTTGCTCAAAAACCAGCCCAGCAACCCTCCCTCGTGCAGGTGAGCGTGGATGATGTCGGGCTTGTCGCGCAGCACGTGCCACGTGGCTTTGAGCGCCAGCATCACGTCCAGGTAAAGCTTGTGGCGCGACGAGCCGACGACCACTCGATAGTTGAAAGGAACTCCCCAGCAGCGCCGCACGTCCAGGCCGGCCACGTCACGTCCGTTGGGATAGGCTAAAATGGTGACGCGGTGGCCTAGCTTTCGCAGGATCACCGCTTCTTCCAGGATGCGGACGTGGCACCCGTAGTCGGCGAAAAACATGGTGGGAGCCAGCATCAGTATCTTGTATGATCGCCGCGAGGCTCCGCCCGACTCTGGGACGCCTGTTACGTCGCGCTCTCCTTCCGAACTGACAGTCAATGGTCTGTCACCTCTACCAGATTAGAGTTGTTCCTGAATAAAGTGACCGGCACTTTTGTCGCCATTTCTAGCATCATATTATGGCAAAAAGAGCCTTTCTAGCAGATGTTTAATACTACAACCGCACTTCCCCTTTTGAGGGGGCAGAAGGTGACTGTCACCTGCAAAGATAGCCGGAATTCGCGACCATCGTCTGGCACGATGTAGGCGACTCTTTACCTACGGCCCTGCAGGTGACAGTCACCTGGGGCACTCCATTGTTGACTATATGGCTATTGTACCCCATTGGGGGGCGAATCAACAAATCTGCAAATCAACAAATTGCAGATTTGTTGGATTTGCAGATTTACAGGTTGAACTCTGCAATCAACGCAATCTTCCGCGCCCGAGGCAGTCGCTTCAGCGCCAATTCACGCCGCTGGGCGCTGTGCCGGTCGGGGTGCTCTTCCCAGTAGACCAGTTTCACCGGGCGGCGGGAGCGGGTGTAGCGACCGCCTCGCCCGGCGTTGTGGGCAGCCACCCGCTGATCTAGATTGGTGGTCCAGCCGGTGTAGTAGCTGCCGTCGGCACATTCCAAAATGTATACAAAGCTCACGAGCGGCGGCGACCTCCCCCGATGAAGAGCTGGCGTATGAAGCTGGGTTGTTCCGCCTCGGCGATGGGCTTGATTTCGGCGAATCTTTCACGGCGGTCCTGGAGCCACTGACGCCGGGCGACCACCGCCCGGTCGATGGACTGGGCCAGCGGCTCGCGCTCCCCTTCGGCGATCAGATCGCGCACGGTTCTCAACGCGACTATGTAGGCGTCGAGCCAGCGCACCAGGTTGGCGCTGTTGATCAGCAGCAAGCTGCTCAGCGCGTCTGGATCTTCTCCGACGAGAGCGCTGATTCGCTCAAAGTTCCCTCCCGCCAGCTTTTGCATTTCGCGCCAGCCGGTCTCGCCCGTGGTCCCGGTGATCAGGGCCAGGGCCATCGCCTGGGGCAGGTGTTCTACGCCGGCCATCAGTCCATCGTGCTCGGCGGCGTCCAGGTAATAAGGATACCCGCCCAGCAACGCCACCAGACTGGAGACCAGCCTGACCGCGTCGGGATGGGCACTGGGGGAGGGGGTGATGCAATACAGGCTATCCCGAAAGAGGTCGGCGCTGGCCGCGTCTGGCCCCGACCCGGTCGGTGTCACCACCGGGTTCCCGCCGACGAAGTTCACCGTTTGGGGCAGCAAGGCTTCGGCCCATTCCACCACCTGTTCTTTCAAGCTGGCTGTGTCGGTGACGACGCTGCCCTCTTTCAGGTGGGGGGCCAGCGCTCGCAGGGTTTCTTCGATACCGCTCATCGGGATGGCCAGGATGACCAGGTCTGCGTTTTCGCAAGCGCTGATCAAATTCCAGTCGGCTTTGTCGATAGCTTTCATACGTCGGGCGGCGCCGGTGTGGTCTGGCTTTTTATCGTGCCCCACGACGAAGATGGGCTGTTTCGATTGGCGCAACGCCAACCCTATGGATGTGCCAATGCAGCCGGTGCCCACGATGGTGATTTGTACTTGCTCTGCCACGGTTTGCTCCTAATTGGACGGCCAAGAACGAAAGACAAAGGAATGCCAGTTTGTCATCTGTCTTTCGTCTGGCCGTTAATTTTTGCCATCTGCTGCCTGCAATGCCATCAGCAATTGATCTTCCAAACTGTCGGACGCGAGCGGGATTGGCGATTGGTGCCGCCGGATGAGGGAGACGACCGTTGGCTGGCAGCCGGCCGCCTCGGCCCAATCGGCGCCGATGGCTGGGTGTGTCAGGTAACGGGCAAAAGGCCGTCGCCAAAAACTCCTCTCGCCGTCGCGCGCTAGTCGCGCCAGCCACGCCGGGCGAAATGCTTCTAGCAGCACCACGACTACTCGATGAAAGATGGTGATCCCTGCCTCACTCTTGGCCGCGTCGTGGAGCAAGGCCGCCTGCATCAGAGCCGGATGATCGTGGCCTTCGGCGCGCAGCGTCCGCAACACGGCCACGGCATGGTGCTGATCTGCGGTCGGCATACGGTTGAAGAGCGCCCGCTGCGCCGGAGTCGTCAACACCGATTCGACCAGGGCGCGGTCGTCGGCTGTCATCCGGGCGCCGAGGGCGCGAAAGAACTGGGCCGACCGATAACGGGCTTTCTGGAGGAACGCGCTTACCATCCCCAGGCTACTCCGTGCCGCAGTTGACTGCCCCTTGCTGCCCTCGCTGTGGCCGGTCTCTGACCGCGCCACTCCGCCTGCTGTGGCCGCTCTCCGCCCCCCCCGCTGTGGCCGCTCTCCGCCCCCTCGCTGTGGCCGGTCTCCGACCGCGCCACTCCGCCCGCTGTGGCCGGTCTCCGACCGCGCCGCCGTGGGCAACCACCCGGGTTGCCCCTACTCCCGCCGTGGCCGCTCTCCGCCCCCCCGCTGTGGCCGGTCTCCGACCCCCTCGCTGTGGCCGGTCTCTGACCGTGCCACCCCGGTCTCCGACCGCGCCACAGATTACCCCCACAGCACCCGGTAAAGAGCAACCGTGGGCGGCCACAGAATCCACGAGAAGACCGGCAGTCCCACGTAGCCCAACATCAACAGGCCGAACAGGATCATTGGGCCGTAGGCCTGGAACTGTCCCATCTGATAAGCCCACTGGCGCGGGAGCACGCCCCGCAGCACGCTAAACCCGTCCAGGGGGGCCAGGGGAATGAAGTTGAAGACCAGCAGCACCAGGTTGAGGATGACCAGTTCTTGCAGCAGATCCACCGGCGTGGGGATGAGCCTGCCGCCCGCCCCAAACCAGATGATAATCGGTGCGGTCAGCCGCCAGATGGCAGCGAAGACTACGGCCATCGCCAGGTTAGAAAGAGGGCCGGCAGCGGCCACGATGGCCATCCCCGCCGTCGGTCCATAGCGCAGGTTGCGTGGATTGACAGGCACCGGCTTGGCCCAGCCAAAACCGGCGATGAGCACCATAATTGTGCCCAATGCGTCGAGATGCGCCCGGGGGTTGAGCGTGAGCCGGCCCATATGTTTGGCCGTCGAGTCGCCCAAACGATAAGCCGTCCAGGCGTGAGCAAATTCGTGAATGCTGAAAGCGATGACCAGCGCCACCATCCGGGAGATGAGGCTGGCCAGTGTGGGCGAACCAAATAACATCGTCTCTCCTGATCGATCTATTTACTCATCGAAATAGCCCCGACGCGACGCGGGGTCATTATACCACAAGGTGCAAAGAAATCGAAACCGTCACCACTTTTTGAGCGTTCGCCCCTGCTTTTCCTTTTTTTTCTCTCGTGCTATAATAGTCTTTAGCAACTTAGAGTACATTATGCCCCGCGTGACAATCAGCGGGCGATTGGGTGCCGAAGCGAATAATGACTGGCGACACACAGGAATTTGAGCAAACAATTGAAGGGTTTGTGCAGAAAGCTGTCCGTGTCCTCGACCAGGCCAACCGGGACATCAGCCAACTGGCAAAGCAGGCCTATCGTTCCTACGACGTTATCCTGGACCAAAGCGACCATGGCGCCGATCGCCGGTTGGAGCACCTGGTGCAAATAGCCCGGCAGTTTGAGAAACTGGCAGAGCGCAACGCGGCACTCAAACGCTACCTGACGAATGGCATGGGGACCCCACCCGACGATGAGGACGCCTGGCCGCGCATCCGAATCATCCAGAGCCAGGAGGAAGAACGATCACGCCTGGCACGGGAGTTGGAGGAGCGAGTCGGCCAGCTTCTGGCCAATGCCGTGTTCGAGCTGGCCTCCTGTCGTTACCTGCTCGATGCCGAGAGCAAGAATCCAGCCGTGGACGATGGGCTGGCTGCTCTGCAGGCAGAACTTGAACAGGGGTTAACCGACGTCCGCCAATTGATCGCCGACCTGGACCCTCCTTCTGTGTTGGGCAATTTTGGACTGATGGCCGGACTGCGTCGTTATCTGGAACGCTACGAGACCCTCACCGGGATTCAGACGACGATAGAGGTGCGGGCCATTACGGAACGTTTGCCGGCGACGGTCGAAGTGGCCATCTTTCGCATCATTCAAGAGGCATTGGAAAACGTTCGGCGGCACGCCAATGCCAGTTGTGTTGATGTGAGCGTTTACGAGGAGGACGGTCACCTGGTTTTTTCCGTCACTGACGATGGGATTGGCTTGCAACTGGAGTGCGTTGGCAGTCGCGGGCGTAGCCTGGGGCTGGCGAGCATGCGCGACCGCGCCGAACTGTTGCAGGGTCAATTACGTATTCGTAGCGACCCAGGTCAGGGTACACAAGTGATTCTTTCGGTTCCTTATCCTATTATGTGAGTGGGTTGTAACCGCCGGAGGCAAGTTGCCATGGGCAAAATCAGTTTGATGTTGGTAGACGACCATCCTCTCTTCCGGCAGGGACTCAGACGGGTCCTGGAAGCCGAAAAAGATATGGAGGTCATCATCGAAGTGGCCGACGGCGATGAGGCCTTGCGCATCGCCAAGCAGCTATCGCCTGATGTCGTGATTATGGACATCAACCTGCCGGGAATGAATGGGTTGCAAGTGACCCGCGAATTGAAGACGGCTATGCCCAACGTTGCGGTGATCATGCTCACCGCCTATCACGACGACGAGCAGATCTTCCACGCGGTCCGGGCGGGCGCTGCAGCCTATTTCCCCAAAGATGTCACCCCCCGCCGACTGGTCGAAGCCATCCGCCAGGTGGTACAGGGCAACTATGTCATAGACGACGAGGTGCTCGATAAGCCTGAGGTTGCCAACTGGCTTTTGCAGCAGTTTGACCAGGTGGCTTATATCGACGGCATTCCTAACGAGATGTTTACTCCCCTTTCGCCCCGCGAAATGGAGATATTGCAACACATCGCCAGGGGGCAGAGCAATAAAGAAGTCGCCTACGAACTGGGCATCAGTCGGCAGACGGTGAAGAATCATATGACCAGCATTCTCCGCAAGTTGGCTGTGAACGATCGGACCCAGGCTGCGCTGTACGCTGTTCGGCGCGGCTGGATCCGTCTGCAAGATACAGAAAGCTAGGGGACGGGAAATCTGGAATCAGGAAGTCGAGACGCTCTCTCTGTCTCTGTCATCGTTTCCAGATCTCTGATCCCCGATAGCAATTGAGGTGTGATGGCGATGGATGCCAACCTGTCCCAAGCAGAAGAGGCCCTCACCTTTGAGCAAGTGATGGCGCAAGTTGGAGAGGACTACGAGCAGACTCAAAAAGAGCTGAAAGAGATCGAAGTCCTGATCCGGCAGAGTTCGGCCGAGGTCGAGAAACTTGCTCAGCGCAACGCCCAAATTGCCAACAAGTTGCGCCAGATGGAGGCCAACCTCGACACGGTGCCTCGCCAGGATATTAAAGAAATTTACAGCGCTGCCCAAGAGGCGCAAATGCGTCTGTTTATGATGCGCGGCCAGGTGGAACAGCTCCAGGGAAAGCAGCAATATCTCGAGCGGCATGCCAATATGTTGCGTCAGGTCCTCGACGCGGCAGGTCAGGCCCACCCGGGCGGCGATGGGGCGGCCAGCAGCAGAGAAGGGATTGGCGGTGAAGGCAGCTCCATCGTGCGTATCGTCAATGCCCAGGAAAACGAGCGGCAGCGCCTGGCTCGCCAGATGCACGATGGTCCGGCCCAGTCGCTCACAAACCTCATCTTGCAGGCTGAAATCTGCGAGCGACTATTCGACACCGACCCGGTGCGAGCCCGTACCGAACTGGGCAATCTGAAAGACGCGGTAACGAACACATTTCAGAAGGTACGGGAGTTTATCTTTGACCTGCGTCCTATGATGTTGGATGATTTGGGCCTCAACCCTACCCTCAAGCGATACGTTCAAGACTTTGAATCGAAAAGTGGTCTGGCTTGCAATCTCGTCATCACCGGCAAGGAACAACGCTTGCCGCCCCACGCTGAGGTCACCGTCTTCCGCGTGATTCAAGGCCTGCTCAACAACGTGCGCGAACACGCCAACGCCACCCACGTGGAGATCACCCTGGACCTGAGTCCTGATGGTCTCAAAGCCACAGTCGAAGATGATGGCAGCGGCTTTGACGTGGCCGAGGCGATGGCCGCCGCGCGCCAGCGTAAGACGATGGGCCTCATCACCATGATAGAGCAGGTAGAAATGCTGGGGGGTGAGATCCAGTTTGATAGCAACATCGGCCGCGGGACAAAAGTGCAACTCACCCTCCCCATTTAATACTACAACCGCACTTGTCATTCTGAGGAGCGAAGTGCCCCGTACGGGGTACGAAGCGACGAGGAATCTCCTTTTGCGACGGCAAGTTGCAAGCCCAAAAGGGGATTCTTCGCTCCCTTCGGTCGCTCAGCCTGTCCTGGACAGACAGTCCAGGGAATGACATCGTAAGTGAAGTACGGTTGTAGTATTAAGCAGTATCATTGCGTACCAGAGGCTCGGGATAAGCCTTGCGAAGGTTTCCGGGGCCGATTCTTGCCGAGGTAGATGCAATTTGCCATTGAAATTTCCGAAATCCACCGGCCGGCAGCCTTCGCAAGGCTGAGGTGAATGGTCACCTTAGTACAGTGATGCATAAATTCGTTTCCAGTTTGCTGTGGCCTTTCTAGGAGAAACCCGCCCCGGAATGGGGATTCCGGGGCTGCGAAAGCCTGGATAGCGCCGGAATCCCCATTCCGGCGCGGGCTCTGGATCCCACCCAACTGGTAACGAATTTACGCACGGCGGTACTTAGTCCTATTGCTGGTAAAAGTTCCCTCCTCTATACTCTAGTTGAAATGACTTCGTCAGAAAGCCCTAGCCACGTGGGCACGTGCCCTGCGACGGATAGGGTTTTTTAGCACACAAAAATCACCGGTGGCCGACCGCAGCGGGCACCAACGCGGACATCGACCTGGCGGCGATCCGTCGTCGTTCGAGTAGTCCAATTCTCTCATTGACGCTCATTCTTTGGCGGTGCTATAATACAGGTGATCATCGCCGCTATCCTGCTGGTTTGGCGGAGGGTAGCAGGTGTTTTGTGTTGCCCAAGGGAACCGGCACTGATCGTCATCACAATTGGTGATACGCTGTAGTCGGGCTAGTGTCGTTTGTCTTTTGCCTCATCATTCCTCTCTCTTGTTTGATTTCTGTAAACTTTGCCCGTTGGCCCGATTGCAAGGGGGTACGTGCTGATGAAAACCAAAACCAGAGGCCAGGCCCTTACCGAGTTTGCTCTGATTCTGCCCCTGCTCCTCCTGTTGTTGTTGGGGATTATTGAGGGCGCACGTATCGTTTGGGCTTACATCACTGTGCAAGAAGCGGCCCGCGAGGGGGCCCGGTATGCTGTGTCTGGACGGCCTTATAACGCCGATGGTGATCCCTGGACCTTTGGCGCCGACATTTCAGATGGCCGCGATGGACTGTGTTTGCAGGGCGTTGACGATTTTGGCACGTGTGACACCACCGACCCTGCCGCCCCTGACGCCATAGACCGGGTGGATGCGATTAGCAATATGGTTCTCAAGCGGGCATACGCTCTCGCTGCCCAGCGATATGCTCTGACATCCCAGGTTTACACGGCGACGGGCTATTACGATCTACCTGGCACGTTAGGGGTGCGTGTGGTCGGTCAAACTGGTGAGGACGACCCCGGCACACCCGATAACGCGGGCAAAGAAGGGCTTAACGTGCTGGTGCAGGTTTATTACAACATAGAGATGTGGGACCCCATCTACGATGCCATTGTCAGAGGGGTGACTGGTAGGTCTTTTGTCCAACTGCGCGGCGAGGTCTTGATGCAAAACGAGGGAGTCGAAGCACTCCTGGGTAGCGAGCCACCATCTGGCATTTCCGCTCCTCTCCCTCCGCCAGGTGGTAGTGGTGATGGAGGGGAGACAACCTCTCCGCTGATCCTCAGCCCTGATGGCAACTCTTTTCCAGCTAACAGCACTATGCGAGTGCGCCTGGAGCAGCATACGCCCGGCAACTATTACGATATTTACCTGGATACAATTGCAATTTGCACCAACATCGAGGCCAACCAATTCGGCATTGCCGACGTGAACTGCCAGATTCCTCCCGACTTCCCCCCTGGCGAAGATTACGAACTCTACTCTACCGTGCATGGTGGCAGTACCAAAATTGCAGGTGGGGTGTTTGTTGACGTCACCCGCATTGGTGAGCCAACCCTGCTGGTAGAAGATGGCTATCGCTGGCCGCGTGGCACTCAAATCGTTATCCAGATCCGCAGTCACGATGCCCATGCCTGGTACGACCTTTACTTCAATGGGGGACTTATCGGCACCGTCCAGGTAGACGAATTTGGAGACGCCGACTTCACCTGGACAATTCCCAGCGATACCCCCAGGCGCGTCGAACCTGATCCTCCCTATGCGTTGGAAACGTTAGAACAAGGTACAACCAGTCCGATAATCGCCAACACCGGCATTTACGTCACCATCCCTCAAATTGTGGTGCAAGGTGGCAACACCTGGCCGGCCGGCACCACGCTACGGGCCAACCTGCGCGATCATGCCCCCAACCGAACCTACGAGGTGCGTTGCAACGGGACATCGGTTGGCTCCTTCACCACCGATTCCCAGGGGCGTAGCACGGCCACCATCTTGTGCACCATTCCCAGCGACGCTCCCAACAGTCCCCCCTATTACACGATTACTTCGTACGATAACGGGGTGCTCGTTGCGCAGGTGGATGTCACCATCTCCACTCCCGCCGAGCCCTACCTGGTCATCATCGGTGGCTACGACTGGCCGGCCGGTTCGCCCATTGACATCCAGGTGTTCCAACACCAGCCTAACCATAATTACCGCCTCTACTTTGAGAATTGGGTGGTGATCGATTCGATCACTACCGACGGCAGTGGGTTTGCTCAAACAGCGTATGTCATCCCTATCACCGCGACCCAGGCCACTACTTACACCTTACGCTCTTACGACCTGAGCACCAGCCAGACCGTTGCCACTCAAGAGGTCACAGTGCGTGCTGTGCCTCAGATCAGTGTGACCGAAGGATCTATTGTGCAACCTGGCTCGACGATTCACATCAATCTGACCCGCCATGCGGCAAATCAGGTTTACGACATCCTCTTGGATGGGATTACACTCGCCTCCATCCAGACCGATAACAACGGCGAGGCCAGTTTAACCTATGACCTGAGCGAGCTCGACCTGACCGGTGGACCCTTCATATTAGAATCGCAATTGGGCGGCGCGCGCGTGGCCCAAACTGACCTGAGTATCGTCGCTGCCGACCTGGAGTTGGTCAGCATCCAGGTGCCCGAAACCCCTGTCTTCAACACTGAGATGCCTATCACGCTCACTGTGCGGAACAACTCCAGCGTAGCCATCTCCGGCCAGTGGTTCGACACCGATATTTACGTTGACCCCGAACACGAACCCGTCGTGACTGAGGCCTTCCCTCCAGGCAATTTTAAGTTATGGCTGGATTCCCTGGCGCCAGGCGAAACTGTTACTCTGGTGCAAAACGTGGTGCTCTACGGGGCGAACGATCATATCGTCTATGCTCGCACGAATACGTCGAAATATGTTCTGGAGAGTGATGCAGACAACCCTGTGAACAATATGAAGCAGGTGACGATTGCCCCCGCAAGCTGTGCCGCCACCATCGACGAAGCGCTGACCACCGACACGGACCCGGACAACGCCTTTGATCCTAACTGGGCGGGGGTGGCCTTTGGCAATGCGTCGCCGGCCAGCGAATCTATCTCCAACGATGTCATCAGCATCACCAGTCAGGGCAGCAGCACCGTTCGAAGTGACGACGACAACGGCGGCTATTACCTCTTCTACCAGGAAGTGTCGGGGAACTTCGATATTTCGGTGAGGGCCCTTTCGCAATCTACCTTCAGCGGTATCAGCTCGTGGGCTAAATTCGGCCTGGAGGTGCGTGATAGCACCAACAGCAACGCCCGCAAAGTTTACTTGCTCAAAACACGCACGAGGAATATCCAATGGGGCTATCGGGCCAGCGATGGTGGCAGCGTCAGCCGTGGCACGGTCTCTGGTAGCACCAACAACTTGCCTGTTTGGTTGCGCATCGTGCGCATCGGCGATGATTTTAGCCTTTACTACACCTATAGCAGCAACACCCCGCCCGATGACGCGGACTGGATTTACTGGAATACATACACGGTGGTGATGAGTGATCCCGTCCTGATAGGCATGGTCAACGCTTCGTATAGTGGAACTCGGTCCAACACCGTGACTTTTGATAACTTCCACGCTTGCCTGGATCCGGCCGATGCTTCCGGCTGTGGTGAGGTGCGAGAAGAAAACGGAACAGTGGTGGTAGATGCCACCAACTACACCCAGAATATCTCCCGCGGCGGGCACGACTGGCAAGAAGTGACCATTGACGGCCGCCGGGTGATGCGAGCCTTGCCCGACAGTGGTACCAACAACAACACCGGCTACACCACCAACAGCCCCGAACTGCAATACACGGTCAACATTCAGACACCGGGCGATTACTACGTTTGGGTCTACGCTGCGGGCCCCAACGGCTATGGCGACTCGTTGCACGTGGGTATCAACGGCACGGAGAATCCCGAGTCCGACCGGATGCAGTTGAACAACAACAGCACCCTCTCCTGGACAAATAACACGATGGACGGCGTGCGGGCCGTGATCCGAAATGTCTCGACCGGAGTTAACACCATCAACGTCTGGATGCGTGAAGACGGGGCCTGGTTCTACAAAATCTTGTTGACCACCGACCCCAACTACACCCCCAGCGGCGACGTAGCTCAATCTCCCTGCGCTGTGAGTGCCGGCGACGAGCCCTTCCCGCCGGGCATGCAGGTTTGCACGCCCCCGGATGCTCCCTTGTTGGACAACGGTGACGTGGAAGATAACCCGGGCTTCCAAACGGCCTGGTCCTTCAACGGCGATGGTACCAACATTTCCTCCTTGAACCCTCACGGTGGCAACCTGAGCCTGCGGATGACCACCTGGGAGAATGGGTTCAGAAGTCCTGCGATCTGGCAGGAATTTACTATGGCCGATTGGATCACCGGCACCACTACGATGAAACTGCGCCTCTGGACGAGCGTTAACGATCAAGGGTCGGCGGAGTACACCGATACCCTGAAGGTGGAGCTGCGCACCACTGGTATTACCCCGACTGTCATCTCCACTCCTACTATCGTTGCCAGAGGGGATCAAGGCAACCTCTTTCCCGACAATTACACCTTTGGCGAGTGGGACCTGGTCCCGGCTATGCAGGCCGTGGGCGCAAATCCCATCAACTACGCCGGCCAAAACCTGCAACTCTACTTCTACGATGACTCGAACGATCCCAATTGTCTCGATTTCGGCCCCGGCTGCTACTGGACTGATTTCTACCTGGACGACCTGGAGCTGGAGATTTGCACCACGCAGCCCATCCCACCCCTCGACCCCACCAAAACCACAATCAAGGGGGCGCTGCGGGTGATGTTGGGCGGTATCCCCACTCCCAAGCAGGGAGTGCGAGTATGGGCTTATATGCAAAATGGCCCAATGTACACCACGTACTCCATTCACGACTCTTCTTATGGCTTTTACAACATAGAGCCGGGGGAATATGTCATCTACGCTGAATGGTGGGAAGGGCCAGACCTGTACACCGCCGTCAACACCGTCACTGCTGGGGCTGGCGTTGAATACAACGTGCCGTTGTTGCTGCAATAGATTCTTTCCGCTGTAGTTTCAGTTGAGGAGCACGAGGATACATGCTAAACATCGAGCTGCCTTCCGAAAGAGGCCGACGACGTCTGCTGGGCTCTGTGCTGCTGGCTGTTGGAATAGCGGTCGTCGTTGTCTTGCCCGTCGTTGCGGTGACCAACCTTAACACGGCCATCAACCTGTCCAAACGGGCGCAGATTCAAATCAAGTCCGCCTTCCCAGATATCGAGGCCAGCGCCGATGATCAGTACGTGGCTGTGGTCTGGAGCAAGGGCTATGACGCCGCCGACACCACCAAGGAGTTCGGCTACATCGTTCTCAAGTCCGCCAATGCTTCTACCGGCTGGGAAAATCAGGTCAACGTTTACACACCCACCGCCACCGTGTGGGGAACACAACCGCGGCTGGTTTTTGATCCCAGCAATAGCAGCAAGGTATACGTCACCTGGGTGGAGTGCCAAAGCCAGACCACCAGTTGCAGTAAAATCAAGGT
>JAJRXB010000378.1 GCA_024276515.1 Chloroflexota bacterium | reverse complement strand
GTGCCACGCCTGCGGCTTTAGCGAGTGCTGAGGAGCGGGTGGTCTCCCCGTTAAGCGTTGATGATGTTTGGGAGCGCGAGGGCTTGCCCTCTCCCTCCCCCCAACCCCCTCCCTCTCCCAATTTGGGAGAGGGAGGGGGTACAGGCGGGGGGTGGGTGAGGGCTTTGCCTCCTTTTCGCCACCAACACTCAACGGGGGGACCACCGAGGAGCGGGGGAATCAGCAATCGGCAAATCGGCAAAGCGACGAGACGACAGATCGGCGAGTCGGCGAGGTGGCAGGGCAAAGACCCTGCTACCACCCCTGACTCGCTGATTTGCTTCGGGTGCATTCAAAATGAGCTCGTAGGGGCGAACCGATGTGTTCGCCCTGTATCGGGCAGACACATCGGTCTGCCCCCCCCCGGCCCGCCGGGGCGGGCTACAGTGCACCAACTCGTTTTGAACACACCCATTTGTTTCTTGCCTCTTCCCCCTTCTGTGTTATAATCGAATTAGAGTGAATCTGTCGTCTTTTTCTGTTCGTGATATTCGCTCATTCGTAGCACTTACGCAGTTATGCTCGAAGCAGGTTTGTAACCTGCGTTTTAGTTCCCCAAGAGGCGTTTTGCGCTCCAACCGGGGGTTACAAACCCCCTCCGAGCATTCAGAGGCCGCTTCGCCTCCGGCTCGCGGTGACATATCGGCACACTTTAATATACGTCTGTTACTTTGTTGGCCTTGACGATGAGGGCAGATGCGAGTCAAATACCGGTACATAGATCAGGTCAAGCAAATATTGGCCCGCGAGGAGGGCACAGTTCGCAAAGATTGGGGCGGGCGGCTGCCAATCTTGTTGGTTTACGCCAACACGTACCGGCTGGGGATGAGCAGCCTGGCGCTGCACACCGTCTATCGGCTCTTCAACGACCAGCCCGACGTGGTTTGTGAGCGGGCCTTTTTCCCGCAGGAGACCTACCGGCGGGGCGACCGGTCGGCGTCACGGGATGACGAGCCTGTCCTCTCCATCGAGTCACAGCGCCCGCCGACCGACTTTCCCGTCGTCGCCTTCACCATTTCCTACGAGATGGACTATTTCAACGCTGTGCAACTCCTCCGGCGGGCGGGCATCCCGGTCCTGGCCGAGGAGCGAGACGAGTCGTGGCCGCTCATCATCGCCGGTGGGCCGGCGGTCTACACCAACCCCGAGCCTCTGGCCGAGATCTTCGACGCTTTCGCCATCGGCGAGGGGGAGGTCATCGTGCCGCCGCTGGTGGATGCGCTGTGGGAGGCCGTCAACGCTCCCCGCGACGAGGGGCTGCGCATCCTGGCCCAGGTGCCGGGGATGTACGTCCCGGCGGCGGAAAACGATCCCGTGCGCCGCGTGTGGGTGCGCGACCTGGACACGTTTCCCGCCACCACCCAGATTTACACCCACGACACCGAGTTCGGAGACCGGGCACTGATCGAGATTGCGCGAGGCTGTGGACGGGGGTGTCGTTTTTGCATGGCGGGCTACACCTATCGCCCGATGCGCGAGGTGAGTCTGGAGACCATCCTGGCCGTCGCCCGCCACAGCCTGAAACATCGTGACAAGATTGGGCTGGTCGGCGCCGCCGTCAGCGACCACTCGTGGATCGACCAGATCGCCCTCGAGTTGCGGGCGATGGGCGCCAAAATCGCCATCTCTTCTATGCGGGTAGACCCCATCTCCGAGCCTCTCGTCCGGGCGCTGGCCGAGAGTGGCACCCGAACCCTCACCATCGCACCCGAGGCGGGGTCGGTGCGCATGCGAAAAGTCGTCAACAAGCCCCAATCCGACGAGCAACTGCTTTGCGTGGTGGACCTGGCCGCCAGATACAACTTCCCGCAACTGAAAATGTATTTTATGGTCGGCCAGCCGACGGAGACCGAGGCCGACGTGGAGGCCATCGCCGAGTTGGTGCTGGCAGCCCGCGCCCGTTTCCGGCGCAAGCTGACCATCAACGCCACGCCCTACGTGCCCAAGGCGCACACTGCCTTCCAGTGGGTGGCGATGACGCCGGTCGAAACGTTGGAAGCACGGATCAAATATTTGGAGCGGCGGTTGAGGCCGGTCGGAGTGGCCGTCCGCTCCGACAGTCCGGCCTGGGCCGCCGTGGAGGGAGTGCTGGCCCGGGGCGACCGGCGGCTGGGACGTGTGCTGGCCCGCATGCGGAAGACTTCTCTGCGCGAATGGGAGCGGGCGCTGAAAGCGGAAGGGCTGTCGCAAGAAGATTATCTGCGCGAGCGGTCGTTGGACGAGTCGCTCCCCTGGTCGGTGGTGGACATCGGCGTGAGCCGGGCATACTTCACCTGGGAGTTGCGCCGGGCCCTCCGGGGTGAGTTGACCCGCTCCTGCCCGCCCGCCGGCTGTCTTAAGTGCAATGCCTGCGACCAGGAATGGGCCTCCCGCGACGTGGGGAGCCTGGGCCCTAATCTGGGGGCCTACGGCGACAACTTCGTCCCCCTGCAGGCTTCCTGAAACAACAAAAAAACGCCCGCCGGCTCGACGGGCGTTTTGCGCCAGCGTAAGGTGCTCAGACGAATTTGGTCAAGTCCTCTGCGGCGCGCTTCATATCCAGGAAGATGAGGCCCAGCTTGGCCTCACTGCGTGCCAGGGCAGTCAGCACTGCCTCCTCGCCGACTGACATCAAAATGACGTAACCGTTATCCCCTCGAATATATACCTGATCCAGCGTCCCTCGCCCTAACTCGCTGGCGATACGCTCGCCCAGCGACAGCATAGCCGCCGACATAGCCGAGACACGATCCTCTTCGACGTCGGCTGGCAGCGATGAGGCCATGATCAAGCCATCGACGCTCACAACCGCCGACGCCTCAATATCGGCGGTGCCAGCTTGTAGATCTTTCAGACGGGCTACCATTTGCTCTGTGCGCGATGCCATCGCTGTCCGCCTCTCCTTTCGCCATCACAGCAGAATCTGGAGGGAATAGAATTCACCATCTGTAGGCTACAGATTCAGTAGCTTTTCCAAGACATAGCAATAATAGCACAAGTGCCAAGACCTGTCAATGTGTCTGCATTCGCTTTCCCGAAATTATAGAGTTGTTCCCTTTTAAGCAAAAGCAGGTGACAGTCACTTGAACCGGCGCAAAAAACGGGGTGATCTTTCAAATTCTGACCTGATAATTGTACCAAAAGTGACTGTCACCTCAGCACACGTTCGAAGTAGGCTTCGACCATCTGGCGAAAGACGGGAGCGGCCTCTTTGGAACCCTCACCCGCGTGCTCCAAAATAACGGCGATGGCGACCTGAGGCGAGTCGGCTGGCGCGTAGCCGGCGAACCAGGCGTGCGGTTCTTCCTGCCCTGTTTCGGAGGTGCCGGTTTTGCCGGCGGCGGTGAAGGTTGCCCCCTGGAATGCCTTGCGCGCGGTGCCGCGCCGTCCGCTGACCACCCCTTCCAGGGCGGTGCGAATCACCTCCAGATGTTCCGGGGCGAGGGGCAGGCGGGCCAACACCTCTGGCTGGCTGACCTGCTCAGGGCCGATGGGCTCGGCGATGCGTTGGATGAGCTGCGGGCGGTACAGGGTGCCGCCGTTGCCCACCGCCGCCAGCAGGTTGGCGATTTGCAGCGGCGTGGTCAGCAGATAGCTCTGGCCGATGGCCAGGTTCACCGAGTCGCCGGTGAACCAACTCTCTCCCTTTTCGGCCAGCTTCCAGGCCGGGTCTGGGACCAGGCCGGGCGTTTCCTCCACGCCGGCGATGCCGGTGACGGAGCCCAGGCCAAAGGCCCGGGCCATGTCGGGCAGGAGTTGCGGGTCTGCGTTTTGCAGCGCCAGCCCCACGTCGTAAAACACCACGTCGCACGACTGGGTGAGGCCATCTTGCAAGTTGATGTTCCCGTGCCCCGTCTTCAGCCAGCAGGTTTTGATGAACTGATCGCCCAGCCGGTCCCAGGTGCCGGTGCAAAAGAAGGGGGTGTCGGCGGTGAGGCCCAGCTTCTCCATCCCGGCGGCCATGGTGACGATTTTGAAGACGGACCCCGGCGGGTAGGCTCCCTGCGTCCCCCGACCGACGAGGGGACGGTTTGGGTCGGCGTTGAGGGCGGTCCAGGTCTTCTGGTCGATCCCGGCGGCGAAGAGACCGGGGTCGAAGCGGGGGTAGCTGGCCATGGCCAGCACAAAGCCGGTGTTGGGATCGAGGACCACGATGGCCCCCGGCCGTTGGCCCAGGATGCGCTCGGCGTCGGCTTGCAGGGTTTTGTCAATCGTCAGATAAATGCTGCCGCCGGGCCGGGGGATGGCTTCGGCCACCTGGGCCACTTCCTCGTTGTGCTGGTTCAGAGTCACCAGCCGCCCGCCCCGCCGACCGGCCAGATAAGGCTCGCCCCAACCCTCGACGCCGGCCCGGCCCACCAACTCGTCGCCGCGGTAGCCCCGCGACTGCCAGGCCGTCACCTGGTCGACGGGGATGGTTCCCAGGTAGCCCACCAGGTGCGCTGCCAGGTCGCCCTCCTTGTACACCCGGATGGTACGCTCCCGGCGCGTCACGCCCACCAGCGACGACAACACGTCGTCGTTGGTGATGCTCACTTCGGGGCTTACGTCGGCGATGGGCACGAACCAGTCGGGCTTCGAAGTGGCGATTTTGTCCTGGATGATCTCCGGGTCCACGCCGGTGATGGCGCTCAACTGGGCGACGACGGTCGCCTTGTCCACGATCCACTCGGGGACCACGCCGATGGTCACCAGCTTGCCGTCCACCGCCAGGCCCCGACCATCCCGGTCGTAGATGTTGCCGCGTATGGGTATCCGGTCCAGGAGGACGAGCTTGAGGTCGTCGCCCAACTGGGGCAGCACCAGCGTGGACGACCAGTCCACCGCCCAGCGCCCCCCCTCCCACAGCAGATTCATCGAGTTGTCGAATTCCAGCGGGCCAAAGAGGGTGGTTTGCCACTCGACGCGGAAGCCGGCTAGGGCGCGCGGCCCCTCGTGCAGCAGCGAGCGGAGTTCGGCCCGGACGGCGGTGGCCGTCGCTTCGCGCAGGGCGTTGACGTAGCGGGCGCGGAACTGGTCGCGGCTCAGACTCAGGCGGTCGGCGCCGATGAGCAGGTCGTACATGGTGTCGTAGTCGCCGGCCGACCAGGCGGTCAGGAAAGCGGCGGCGGCCCCGTCGGCGGAGGGGAGCGGGGTGGGGGTGGGGAGCGGCGTGGGGGTGGGGGTCGGCGGCACCAGGGTGAGCGGGACCGGCACCTGCTCCGGCGCGCAGGCCGAGGCCAGCGAGGCCAGCATCAGTTTCAGGAACACCCGGCGCGGAAGACGATAGTCCATAGTTGGATTATACTACCGGCCCGGCCTGGGGCAAAATGCTGAGGCTACCATATTTAGTGGTCGGGAAAATGACACAACTAAATGTAGTGGTCTCCGGCGTAGTTTGGGCAGACGGGCTGCTCCTTCCTTGCCTCCTTCTCCCCCACTTCGCGGCGGAGAAGGGGGCAAGACAGATCGCTTCGGCCCGAAACCTTGACAAACCAAAACATGCGTGCTATAGTGAATGCGGAAATGGGGATGACAGGTTTCGACAGGGGAGGGTAGGCACGGACTGCAAGCCGAGAAGCCTGACCTCGTTAAATCGGGCAAAAACCACAAGTGCCGAGAAAGTTCCTGCTTTCAACGCACGTTCCTACAGCGCGCTTCCGCTCGCTGCGTAAGCCGGCGTAGGAGCTGCATGACCGCTTGATCGCGGTCACGTCCGCCGTCACCTGGCTCCGAGGGGTGGCGACCGGGCGACGCTAACATCGGAGTGCGGCGCGCCGACGCCGATACGCGCGCCAAAGGGGGCGAGAGCCCCGCCCTCGGCTGGCCCGCCGCCGACTCGGTCGGCGGACGAAGCGGCGGGCGAGAACCCTGACGCCGACTAAGCTTGTAGACGTTCGTGCTGAACTTCTCTGGACCCGGGTTCGATTCCCGGCATCTCCACCAACGGTTCCCCGATGGGGATTTGAGTGAACGGCAGAGGGCAACTAAATCCCTCTGCCGTTTTTGTGTTGACGACTGCCCCGCCCCTTGCCTTTCGGATGCGTTCGGATTTCGGGGAATGGGCGTGCCGGAATAGGGATTCCGGCGCTGCGGCGGGAAGAAAACGCAGCCCCAGAATCCCTATTCCGGGGCGACGCACGAATTCGCCCCAAATCCGAACCCACCCGCCTTTCGACAACATTGCTTCCAGCGAGCATATGATGTATAATTTGATGTATAAAACCATACGGTGAGAAAAGTGCAGAAATGGCAACAAAAGTGCGTAAGCAGGTCTATATCGAATCCCATCAAGAGGACACCCTCAAGCGACTGGCCGGGGAAACAGGAATGAGTGAAGCGGAAGTCATTCGTCAGGCCATTGATCGCTACACTCGATCCTCCCGACTCCCCAAGCACGACCTGAACGCCTGGGACAGGGAGCGGGCGTTCATTGCCCGGCTGATCCAGCAAGGCTCCGCCCCTGGCCGACGGACCTGGGGACGAGAAGATCTACATGAGCGATAGAATCTTCGTGGATACCAACGTGCTGGTCTACGCTTACGACCGGTCTGAGCCTGAGAAGCAGAAGCGTGCGCTGGAAGTGCTGGATCGTCTGGTGATGACCGAGGCGGGGGTGATCAGCACCCAGGTGCTGGCCGAGTTCTTTGTAGCTGTGACCCGTAAGATCTCCGCTCCGCTGAGCGTGATCGAGGGTTACGAACGGATCGAGAACCATCTCCAGGCCTGGACGGTGATAGAGCTGACGGGCATGATCGTGTTGGAAGCGGCCCGGGGGGTACGGGACCACCAATTCGACTTTTGGGATGCCCAGATTTGGGCCACGGCCCGGCTGAATCAGATTCCGGTCGTTTTCAGTGAAGATTTCAGCGCCGGCACGGTGGTCGAAGGGGTGCGTTTCGTGAACCCCTTTGCCCCGGACTTCCAGATAGAGGAGTGGGTGTGAAAGGACCTATCTATCTCAGCCTTCTTTTCCTCTCGGCGGCGACGCTGGCCTTTGAGGTGGCCCTCACCCGTCTCTTCGCCCTGGCGCAGGGACACCACTTCGCCTTTATGGCCGTCAGCCTGGGGCTGCTGGGAGCCGGGGCCAGCGGCACGTTTCTCTCGCTGCGGCCCCCCTCGCGCCAGGGGCTGCGCCGCTGGCTGGCGGTCAGCGCGCTGCTCTTCACCCTGACGGTCCCTGCCAGCTACCTGCTGGTCAACTTCCTCCCCTTCGACGCCTACCGCATCGCCTGGGAGCGGATACAACTGTTGTGGCTGACCC
>JAJRXB010000377.1 GCA_024276515.1 Chloroflexota bacterium | reverse complement strand
CTGGCTAAAATCTGTGGAAGGTAGTAGCGACTTCAGTCGCCAGGAACGACTGAAGTCGTCACTACCCATAGTTCTAGCGCGAGCAAGGTGACAGTCACCTTGTTCGGTATGACACGTTGACAAAAACGGTAAGAAATGGTTGTCAAGTGCCTTCCTCTCGCCAAAAGATCGGAGGTGACTGTCGCCTGGGTTAATTCTTTGAAAAGTCCTGTATCAATAGATGGAAGTTTGACACCAGCTTCGGTTGAGATTATCCTTGCCCTATGAGCGACAAAATTCGACTGGACCTTTTGCTGGTGCAACGTGGTCTGGCCAAAAGCCGGGGCCAGGCGCAGTCGTTGGTGCTGGCCGGGCAGGTGCGCGTGGATGGACAGGTGGCTTCCAAACCGGGCGCAAAGGTGCCAACCGACGCCCAGGTGACGGTGAAGGAGCGATTGCCCTACGTGAGTCGGGGTGGATTCAAGCTGGCGGCTGCCCTCGACGCCTTCGATGTGACGGTGTCGGGGGCTATCTGCGCCGACGTGGGGGCGTCCACCGGCGGTTTCACCGACTGTCTGCTCCAGCGCGGTGCCGCTCGCGTCTACGCCATTGACGTGGGCTACGGTCAACTGGCGTGGAAATTGCGCCAGGATGAGCGGGTGGTGGTGATGGAACGGACCAACGCCCGCTATCTCGAATCGTTGCCAGAACCGGTGGAGATCGTCACCATTGATGCGTCGTTTATCTCGCTCAACCTGCTGCTGCCGGCCGTCGTCCGCTGGCTGGCCCCCGGCGCCGACGTCATCCCGTTGGTCAAACCGCAATTTGAGGCGGGACGCGAGCAGGTGGGCAAGGGGGGCGTCGTGCGTGACCCGGCAGTGCATCGCCAGGTGTTGGAGAAGGTGGCCGGCTATGCGGCGGCCCACGGATTGGCCGTGCACGGCCTGATTCGTTCGCCTGTCACCGGGCCGGCCGGCAACGTGGAGTTTTTGATGCACCTGCGGCCGGGGCCCGACAGCGGCGACTTTGACCTGTCGGCGGCCATTGCCGACTGCCTGAGCGCCGGAATGTAGGGGCGCACCTGTGTGTGCGCCCAGGCGGGCAGACACGCAGGTCTGCCCCTACCTCAGGTGCCAGGCACCTATGCCTGAGTAGTAACTCCATTGCCGACGGCGGGTGGGTTTGGGTTGCGGGCTGCCTCAATCGCCCGGTCAACGGCAGCGACCAACTCCTCGATGGCCAGCGGCTTGGGCAGAAAATCGGTCGCGCCCAGCATCACCAATCGCTTGCGCTCCACCACCGGGTTGTTCACGTGCGCTGATATGGCGATGATGGGGATGGTGCTGGTGGCGATGTTGCGTTTCAGGTGACTGAGGGCTTCGTAGCCGTCCATACCCGGCAGGCGCAGGTCTAGCACGATGACGTCGGGGCGGACCCGGCGGGCGGAGGCCAGCGCCTCGTAGCCATCCCTCGCCGACTCGGTGGTAAAGCCGACCCGGCGCAATGCCCGGGTGAGCATACCCACTGTGTCCGGGTCGTCTTCGACGATGAGAACGCGGCCCTGCCGGCTCAGTGCCATCTCCACCTGTTCCAACAACAACTCCTCGTTGATCGGTTTGGTGATGTAGGCGCTGGCACCGCGCTCCATAGCCTCGCCGTCATCTTCGACGATGGTCAAAAAGATCACCGGTATCTCGGCGGTGGTTGGGTCGTTTTTCAGTGTGTCTAGCACCTCCAGCCCGTTCACGTCCGGCAGAAGCCGGTCGAGCACAATCAGGTCGATGCCCCCTTCTTTGACGATTTCTTGGGCCTGACGACCCTGGCCTGTGGTCAGCACCCGATAACCGTTGCTTTCCAGTTGCAGGCGCACCAGTTGCGCAATGTCCTGATCGTCGTCTACCACCAGGACGGTTTTGGCCGTCACCGGCGGTGGCGTGGAGGACGCGGGCTCTACCTGTTCCGGCTCGGCGCCGGGTATCGGCAGGATGAAGGTGAAGGTGCTGCCTTTCCCTACCTCCGTGTCCACCCAAACCCGACCGCCATGCATCTCCACGAACATCTTGACGATGGGCAGTCCCAGGCCGGTGCCGCTGGATTCTTGTACCACCGGGTCGTTGGCGCGGAAGAAGCGGTCGAAGATGCGGCCGACGTCTTCGGCCTGGATGCCGATGCCGGTATCGCGCACGTTCACCTGCACCGCCGTGCCGACGTTGATGGCCTCAACGGTTACGCTTCCCTCTGGTGTGTAATTGATGGCGTTGCCCACCAGGTTGGTGAGCACCTGGTAGAGCCGGTTGCGGTCGCCCATTACTTCGGGCAGGCCGGCATCGACCTCGTAGGTCAGGGTCAGGCCCCGTTCCTGGGCACGGGCCGCCATCGCCTCGACGACGCCGGCCACGACCTCGCCCAGTTTGACCGGCGCCAGCTCAAAGCGGACGCGCCCCGTCTCGATGCGGGCGATGTCGAGCAGGTCGTTGATGAGGGCGGTCAGTCGCTCGGTGTTGTTTTTGATGATGCCCAGAAATTGCTTCTGGTGGTCGTTCAGGGGGCCGGCGGTGCCGGCGAAGAGCAAATCGGTGTAGCCCTTGATGGCGGTCATCGGTGTGCGCAATTCGTGGGAGACGGTGGAGACGAACTCGCTCTTGGCCCGGTCGGCTTCGACCTCTTTGGTGATGTCGCGGAAGATGGTCACCACCCCCAAAAATTCGTCGCGGGGGGTGACGACCGGCGACATATGGGCGCTGATGACCCGGCCGTCCATCTCCAGCATCACGCTGGAAGCCTCAGCGTGCAGAGTGCCCGTGTCCGATGGGTGCGGAGTGCCCGATGGGTGCGGAGTGCCCAAAGGGCGGGGGGTGTTGGGGTAGGCGAGGATCTGCTCGATGGCGACCAGGGCAGCGGTGCGCCCCGGCTCCTCGAAAGCCTCGATCAGATGGCGCAGGTCGGTGGTCATCAGGCTGTCGCGGGATCGGCCCAGGATTCGCTCGGCGGCGGGGTTCACCAGGATCACCTGGCCTCGTGGGTTGTTTACCACGACGCCATCGGCAATGGATTCCAGGATGGCCTGGCTCTTGCTGGCTTCCTCTTGCTGGGAGCGCAGCATGTTGCCCAGTTCTTGCGCCTGGTGATTGATGAGGCGGTAGATTTCGGCGTTTTCGGCCACGCCGGCCACCTGGGTGACGATAGCTTTGACGGCGTCTGCGTCCTCGTCGGTGAAGTGATTTGCCCGCTGCGAGCCGAGAGCCAGCAGGCCGTAAAACTCGCCGTTGGCTGCGATGGGGGCGATGATCAGCGCCGAAACGGTGGCGGGCACTTGCAGGGTGGTCTGCCATTCGGCCGGCGGCAGAGTGGCGACGTTGCCGATAGGCTGGATCGGTTCATCTCGCCAGCCCTGCGTCCAATCGTCGGGCAGGCAGTCGGGCTCGATGGCCGTCGCCTCCCAGTCGGTGCTGGCCCAGGGGAAAAGACGGCCCGACTCCCGGTCGAGAATCAGCAACACCCCGACGTCGGCGCCGGTGGTTTGGAGGGCGCCGTCCAGCGCGCTCTGCACAACCCGGTCCATGTCCAGGTTGGTGGCGATTTCGTGAGTCACGGCGTAGAGTGACTGGAACCGGTTGCGTTCCCCGGTCAGCCGGTCGAATTGCTGTTGAAACGAGCGGGTCAGCCTGGCAGCCAGGCGGGTGAGTGCCTCGTCGGCGGATAGAAGCAGCTCAAAAGCCTGGTCGGGGGGCGTTGTGGCCCGTAGCTCGGCGGCGATGCTTTGTCGCATATCTTGCAGAAGGGCGTGCCAGGTGGTGAGATTGAGGGCCGACGCGCCGGGGGGTGTCGGCGTGTCGCTGTCCGAAGGGGAGGATACACCCAAAAGTTGTTCGGCGGCGGCGTGGTCGGTGAGAGCGCGGAGCAGAGTTGGGTGCAGGCCAGAGTCCTCTCCCCGAAGTTCTCCGAATGGGCCGCGAAGGGGAGTTGTGGGGGACAGGTTGGAGGGGTGCGCGTTGCTGCCGGGATGCCCGGCGAGACCGGCGGTCCCCCGTTCGTTGAGCCAGCGCCGTAAAATTGCGTCGTGATGGTCACTCAGCCATTGTTTCAGGCGATTGGCTGCTTTTTGTGACTCGACTCCGGGAGTCGTTTCGCCTGCCATTCACCAAATCCCCGCGTGTGTGTGGTATCTTCTCAAAAATGTAGGAGCGAATCCTATCCCCTGCCCCAGTTTTTGGGAGGGTGCTTTGCGTGCAAGGGTGAATACAGCCCAACACAATTATATATCAAAGTAACATGATTGGGCATTATTTACAATGCCCTTTTTGTACTAAAAATGTTACTACTCAGGCCTGCCTGATTAAGCCTGTTTTTGGCCGGGATTGGGAGATTAGTGGTATCTTCACACTTTCTCAAACTCTTAGACAAACTGACGCCTTTCGTGGTATAATCAGTAAGTCTTGCTCGTTGGTGCGACCGGATCTCAATTTTCATTAACATTGAAGGTGGAATGGACCTCGATGAATCCGCGTGATGAATTGTTGGAGCAAAGGATCGCCGGCCTTGAGCGACGAATTGCCTATCTGGAGCGCATTGTAAAGGTAAGCCAGATTCTCAATTCCACGCTCAGCCTGGAGCCGCTGTTGCGCATCATCATCCAATCGGCCACGGAACTCACCCACACTGAGGCGTGTTCTATTATGCTGCTCGACAAGCGAACCGGGGAGCTGCGTTTTGCCCACTCCATCGGCGAAGGTTCGGAGGGGCTGCGTAACGTGACCGTCCCCCTGGACAACAGTATTGCCGGCTGGATTGTGCGCCAGGGCAGGCCGCTGCTTATCCGCGATGCCAAGACCGACCCCCGCTGGCACCCCCAGGTCGACGAGGCGATAGAGTTTGACACACGCTCCATCTTGGGAGTTCCCCTGAAGGTAAAGAACGAAGTGATCGGTGTGATGGAGCTTTTGAACAAGATTGGCGACCGGGGGTTCAGCCAGGATGACATTCAGATTGCCAGCACGCTGGCGGCTCAGGCGGCCATTGCCATCGAAAATGCGCGTCTCTTGGCCGAGCTGCAACACGCTTACGACGACCTGGCCGAACTCGACCAACTGAAGAGCAATTTTGTGAGCATCGCCTCTCACGAGTTGCGGACGCCACTGGCCGTCATCCTGGGTTACGCCTCGTTTTTGCGCGAAGAGGTCAGCGGCGAGGCGGGCGAGCAACTGGAGATTGTGTTGCAAAGTGCTATGCGTCTGCGCTCGATCATCGATGACATGGTCAACCTGCGGCACGTGGACACCGGTGAAGTGCAATTGGAGCGCGACATCTTCTCGATGAAAGACCTCATCACCGAAGTGACCAGCGAGTTCGCCCAGTTGGCCAGGGCCAAACAACAGGTAATGCACCTGGACCTGCCGGACGATCCGCTCAAAATCGACGCCGACCGCCAGAAGGTGTATCTGGTGCTGGCTAACCTGTTGTCTAATGCGATCAAGTTTACCCCGTCTCGGGGACGGGTGCAAATTTCGGCACAGAAAAAGGGAGAAGAAGTTTGGGTATCTGTGATGGACACGGGTATCGGCATCCCTCAGCGGGACTACAATCGTATTTTTGATCGCTTTTATCAGGTCGAGCCTACCCTCACCCGGCGCTACGAAGGGATGGGGTTGGGCCTTTCGATAGCCAAGAGTATGGTTGAATTGCACAACGGACGGATATGGGTCGAGAGTGTCGTTGGTAAGGGGAGTCGCTTCACCGTAGCTTTGCCGATTTCGCCCTTCAGGGCTGTGCCTGTCGCAACGTCGTAGGGACGCAGCGTGTTGCGCGCTTGCCAGGGCGACCCGGGGTTGCTATTGCGCCCACAGCCAAAGGTAGGTGTATGCCGGACGTAATTACTCTGGGTGATCTAAACATTGATCTGGTTGCCCCCATCCCTGCCTACCCTTCTCGTGGAGGAGACAGCGTTGCTGAGGGAGCGTAGTTGCACACAGGCGGCTCGGCGGTGAACACCGCCATAGCGTTGGCCCGACTGGGGGTGGACGTGGGGTTCATCGGTCGGGTTGGCCAGGACGCGCTGGCCGCCCAGGCGTTGACCGACCTGGCAGAGGTCGGCGTCGACACGCGCCTGGTGCAGTTCGACCCGGCCATCTCTACCGGCATTATTTTCATCGCCGTCACACCCGACGGCGAGCGGACCATGTTTGCAGCGCGTGGGGCCAATAGCTACACCGACCCAGGGCTGTTGGATGAGGATTATTTCGTGGGCGCCCGCTGGTTTCACTTTTCCGGATACACACTCCTGGCCGAGCCCCAACGATCGGCCGCCATGTATGCGCTCAATCTGGCCATCGAAGCCGGATGTCGGGTCAGCCTGGACGTGGGAGTGGAACCGGCTTTGCGCGTCCAGCACGACATTCACCGCCTGCTGTCCCGTGTAGACGTGATTTTTCCCAACGAGACCGAACTTTCTCTGCTTACCAGTGGCATCAATTCGCGACGGGCTCCTGCTCAATTGCTCAAGCAGGGAGTGGGGGCGGTGGTGGCCAAATATGGGGCCGGTGGCTCCGAGGTCACCGTTCGGAATCTCCGGGCGAGTTTGCCGGCGTTTAACATCTCGCCTCTCGACACCACCGGGGCCGGCGACTGTTTTAATGCGGGCTTTATCTTGGGCCGGCTGGTGGGGCTCGACTGGGAAGCGGCTGCCACCCTGGGTAATGCAACCGGGGCGCTGGCTACTCAGTGGCAAGGATCTGGGGCCGGATATATCACCCCCCAGGCTGTGCGCCAGTTGATCGAAAAACACACAAGCGCCCCTGAGTGGCGTGGGCGGTATGGGGTGTTGGACGAGGTTCTGGCTTACCTGGAGGCTCTGACGTAACCCTTTGAGAGAAGACGTCGATGTGCCCGGCCATTGGGCCGGGTCTTTTTTGTTGGGGTTGGGGGGAGGGAGAGGGCAGGCCCTCGCACTCCCAAACGTCATCAACGCCTAACAGGGACACTACCTGGGGGTGTATTTCAGTTTTGGGGCAAAACTTGAACCGCTGAGTTTCTGAATACGCTGAAAGCACGGCCCTCCTGCAATAGAGGGAACCAGACATTCAGCGAACTCAATTTCAATCAGCGTCTTCGGCGTTTCGAGATCCATATTCACCCCCCAAACTGAAATGCCCTCAATTTTTTGGCGAATCGTTGTCAAAACTGGATGACGGTGT
>JAJRXB010000376.1 GCA_024276515.1 Chloroflexota bacterium | reverse complement strand
GCCCCAGGTGACTGTCACCTGCAGGGCCGTAGGTAAAGAGTCGCCTACATCGTGCCAGACGATGGTCGCGAATTCCGGCTATCTTTGCAGGTGACAGTCACCTTCTGCCCCCTCAAAAGGGGAAGTACGGTTGTAGTACTAATCCTTCATTCTATCCCTTCATCCGCTCGCCCTTTTCTTCGTTGATGAAAATCCAGCCGACGACTTCACCCACGTTGATTTCAGGTCGCAACTGCCAGGTTGCCGGGTCGCACATCGAGCGTTCCCAATGAGAGCTGGAGTCGAAGTCGGGGTCGGGCAATTCTTCTGCCTCGGCCAGAATGCTGGCCATGCGCCCCTTCCAGCGGGCCATGTTGCCGACCCGCAGGTCAATCCATTCGGTCTCGGCCCAGCGATTGATGGCGGCTGGGGTCACGGCCCAGGATTGCCACTCCCAGCGATGGTCGCGCCGCCCTCGATCAGCACAGAGCAAGGTGACTCCATCGGCCATAAGGATGGGGATGCCGATGGAGATGGCCCGGCTGCGCAGGTCGGCGTCCTCCGTCACCAGTTTGACCAGCGCCTCCGACAGTATTTCGGGGCTGCTTTCGGCCACCGTCTGCATCGTGGTGAAGGCGCGTTTGAGCATATAGGCTTCGAAGAGCAGCTTGGACAATTTGGGCGGCCCGAGAATTTCAAAGGCGACGCTATCGACGCTATGCTCGTGCTCCAACCGCCGGGCGAATTCGATGGCCTGGTGGCGCAGCACACCGGCCCGATAGCTGGGACCCATCACCGCGCCATCGAGGGCGCTGATGATGTCGTAGCCGGTGTTGATGCCCCTGAGTTCGCGTATCACGTTAAAGGCGATGTCCTCCGGTGTGACCCCTTCCATCTGGCCCAGGGTAGTGAGGGCGGTGAATTCGGCCAGCGAAAAATAGCCGTTCTCGCCGGTGTCGATGTAAACGGACTCCAGCACGCCGTCGAGCAGTTGCGCGCCGTGGTGTTTGCCCAGGTCAAACGGTTTACCTGCGGCCAGATGCAGGCCCCGGTCGGGCAGGCAGTCGTAGAGAGGGATTTCGCGTCCTCGCTTTTTGACGGGGCCGTACCCGATTTGTTTCCAGGTGATGGCGGCCGTGGGTTTGATCTCTTTCACTGCCGGGCCACCCGGCGTGCGGGCCATCAAAAAGAGGAGAAGGGTGTGAGCACCGGCCATCGCCGCCTTGCTGAGCAGCACGCGCGAGGGTTTTTCTTCGCCGTGGGTGTAGGGAATATTCAGCCCCATGCCGCCGGTGCCGCTGGTGCCGATTTTGATGTAGGTTTGGGTGCCGGCCCGTTTCATCGCCTCGTGCAAAATTTGAATGTGACGGACCAGTTGTGGCGCGTAAAGGCTGGCCAGCAGTCGCTCCACTGCCCCCACGTAGGTTTCCACGGCCTGGTCCGGCGAGGCTTTGCCCATCCGCCAGAGTTCGATGGCCCGGTCGTAGATGTCGAGCACTTCGGCGGCGCTGGTGTAGATGTCCTGGTAGGCCAAAGCGGTGGCCGTGTTGATGCAGTCCACGATGGCATCGGGCACCACGCCCGGGGCCTGGGCGGTTTCGCCCTGCACGATTTGCGCCAGATACGAGGTGGTCAGCGTCACCTCGCTCATCTCGGCCAGCACGTCCTCAAAGACCCAACGACGGTATTCAGGGTTGGCCAGCACGTCGGCGCGGGTTTTGTCCTTGAGAGCAGTCCGCACAAAGACATTGCCCCACATAGGGATGAGCTTTACCGGGCAGTCGGGGAATTCCACCCGCAAGCGTTCCACCGCCTTGCAGGCTTCGTCTTCCAGCAACGAACTGACGATGAGGGTGTCGGGCTCTTCGTACATCAGTTGACGGCAGACGGCCATGCCCACCAGGCCGTAGCCACCCAACACCAGGATGGTGCTGCCTTTGATCTCCATCGGTCATTGCCTCCTCGTTGAGGGTATGCCATTTCAAACTATCCTCTGACCTGATCCACAAAATACTGGGGGCGCAGTCGCTCGCCGGTGGCGAACTCCAGCGCGTCTTGCCAGTGACGCGACGCGCCGGGGCGGAAGATTTTGGCAGTGAGATAGCGGCCCACGGCCGGGTCGGTGACAAACCGGCGACCGAGGTCCTCATCTCCATCCAGGATGTGAGCCTCAATGTGGTGGCGCAGTTGCGAGGCAATGAGCTCGCCCATCAAATAGTTGTGGTAGTAGACGGGGACGGTGCCCAGGTGAATCTTGGCCGCCCAGTCGGGGGCGTCGCGCCCTTCGGGCCGGGGCATCATCTGGAAGCGCTCTACCAGGTTCCACCAAAGCGCGTTCAAATCCTGGCGAGGGTCTTGATAAAGGGCTCGCTCAAAGTGACTCATCACGAGGACCCAGCGGGCCATAATGAGCAACTGCCCCCGTAGTTGCTGCCACAGTTTGTCTGCGATGGATCGGGCCATCGCTTCGGGCGCATCGGCGTATGTCACCAGCCAGTCTGCGTCGTGGGCAAGACGCCCCATCAGCATGGCGATGGCTTCGGTGGAAAGGGTGTGTGCCGGCTGGCGCAGGACGTAAGGCAGGCCCGGGTCCAGATATTTGTCGTAAGCGGCGTGGCCGCACTCGTGGAGTATCGTGCCCATCCACCGGTCGTTGGGCTTGATGTTGGCCAAAATGCGAACGTCGCCCCTCCGATCCACGTGAATGCAGTAAGCGTGTTGTTGCTTTCCCTCTCGCTCGTAGAGATCGCTGCGCGCCAGCACGTCATCCACGTCGAGACCGATGGCGCGATAGAAGCGGCGGGTGATGGATTCGATGTCCTGGTGGGCAAAGATGCCGGTCAAAAACTCCCGCACGTTCGAGTCGGCGGCCGGCGCCTCCTGAAAGAAGGGATCGCTGTAGTGCCAGGGACGCAGATCCTCCGGCGCAACGCCAAAACGGTCGGCGAGTTGCGCATCCAGATCTGCCTTGTAGTCACGGTAGACGGGCCTCACCAACCGATCCAGCTCGTCGAAGAGGGCGAAGAGCTCGTCCTCGTCCAGTTCTTGCAGGGTGAGACGCATCCGGTAGTAATTCTCAAAGCCGATATTACGGGCGACGTCGTTCCGCAGCTCCACCAACTCGATGAGTGGATCGGCCACGTAGACTCCGATCTGCTTGCTGGCCTCCCACGCCTGACGGCGCAGGTCCTGATCATCTGACTCGCGCAGAATCTCCTTCAACTCGTTCTCGGTGACTTTCCTGCCCCGGAGCTCGGCCCGAAAGGTGTTAAAAGTGCTCTCGAGAGCGACCTCGCGCCGGGTCATCTCCTCGATGGTCTCGTCGTCCATCTGGTTGCCGATGAAATCGTTTCGCAACAACGTCGCCTGGCGGTTCAGAGTCGGGTCGTCAATGGACCGACCATCTGTCAGCGTTTTCAACCGCTCAAAGCGGGCGCGGTCGGCGAAGACTTTGCGCAACGCTATCTGCAGGCGGGTGACTTCTTCCTCGTGTTCTTTCTTTCCCGTGGTGGTGAAGTTCCAGTAGGCCAGATTGGTCGCCTTCTCTATCGGCTCAATCGTGGCAACGAGCTCCTGGATGAATGCTTTCAGGTCTTCAGACATAAATTGTTTCTCCTCCGGGTGGTGGTTAAACTGTAAGTGACGGGGGGATGTCATTGCGAGCGAAGCGACGCAATCTCCGGCCTGCAATACGGGGATTGCTTCGTCCGTTTCACTCCCTCGCAATGACATATCACTACTTTTCTACCACTACCCTCCTCCGGGGGGAAGGGATACTCTTCCGGGGTGAGACTATCCCCGTCAGGCTAAAATTCCAGGTCGTCTTCCTCCACCTCCTCGACTTCTTCCACCTTAACCCACAGGATCAATTTTTGGCCTTCGGGGGCTTGTTCCCAACGGGCGGCGACGATCTCTACCTCCGCGCGCTCGCCATCGAACTGAGGGAAGTCCAGGCGGGCGGACCGGCCTTCTTCCCAGGCACGGCGACAGCGTTCGACCAGCATCTCACCGTTGAGGGTTCGGGTTTCGCACACGGCGACGACGGCCTGAGAGCCCCCTTCGGACAGGGAATCGGTCCAATACATGTCCACCTCCACGAATTCTGGGGGCGGGCCTTCGACGATGGTGATGTAAGCAGCTTCATCTCTGGAACGTTTTGCAAATTCCATCAGTTTCTCACCTTTGTATTGCGTGTTGCGTGTTGCGTGTTGCGTGTTGCGT